>JABXGY010000214.1 GCA_016550395.1 archaeon
ACACAGTTACAAATAGTGCTAATAGGCAGTGATCGTAAAGCCTTGAATTAAAAACTGTTGAATTGAAAGTGAATTTCTACGATGCCACTTGCTCGCAGTCCACCTCGTGCTCCAGAAGATCCCCACCCCAAAGGACGTCTCGCCGCTGTAACCCGAGTCAGAAATGAGATCGAACCGCTACTTCAAGATCTCGAAGGTAATAAGTCCAAAATTAAAGACTTGTTTACCACATTTCTGACGAGAGTCGACAATTTGTATGCTTGCTGTGAAGAATCAACCGACGAAAAAGTAAAAAATTGGCTTGTTCCGCACAAAAATGAAATTGAAGAATTTAGAGTCAAATTGTCTTCGCTTCTGTACCCAACACCGGAAGTCCGACCAACAACACGGTCGCATTCGGTTCGTAGTTCCACCTCATCGGCTAGAGTAAGGTTAGCGGAGCAGCGGGCTAAGTTACAGGCTGATAAAGAGTTTCGTGAGAAAACCTTTCTTCTAGCCGAAGAAAAAATTAAGCTTCAACAGTCCCGTGCTTGGGAAGAACTTCAACTCCAGAAAAACGAGCAACAGATTCTCCAAGAGAGGAACGAAAGAGAATTGCAATTGCTAGAGAACGAATTGAGTTCTCAAACGTCGATTCCACCACAACGATCAGTTTTCCCTTCTCCTCCCCGGCAGCAGCAAAATTTCCCTCAATCACGGCGCATCTCTCCTTCCCCACGACGACGAACATCCCTTTCTCCCGCACGAAGAGCACCCCAAACTTCTGAACGACGACCGAATCCCCACTTTCCCCAACAAGTCTCACCCACTCAAAGATCCATCGAGCCGCATTCTCAGCATCAAGCTCAGTTACTTTTTCAAGCGCAGCATACAACCCCAATAACGCCAGCCAACAACGTGCCAACATTCTCACGAGCTGCGTTCGCCGAACCAACGACGTGCCCAATGACTTCAACTCCGAATCAAGCCGACATAAACGTGAGGATCATAAACGTTCTCGAGAAACAAGGTGAGATTGCCTGCAACATAGCCAACTTCCAGCGCAAATCTAATCTTCCTAAAAGAGATATTCAGCCTTTCGACGGATCGGACGTAACAAAATTCAAATCATTCATAACTTCATTCGAAAATTCGATACAAGAGATCTGCGATAATGATTGCGAGCGCTTCTACTATCTACAGCAATTTACGACTGGCAGAGCCAGAGAAGTAGTGGAAAGCTGCGCAAATTACGACATGAGTTTGGCGTTCACGAAAGCGAAGACCTTGTTGATCAATGAATACGACGATGAGTACAGAGTTTCCTGTGCCTACATCGAAAAACTCCATCAATGGCCGCCCATCAAACCAGAAGATCCTCGTGGAATCCGAGATTTGAGCGTTTACCTGTTACGCTGTTACAATTATCTGGAAAACATGACGTCAAGAAACCCCCTCCAAAATCCCAAGGAAATGATGACGATAATCAACAAATTACCCTACAAGCTTAGGGAGCGATGGAGGCGAAGAACTCATTCGATTGTTACCTCTCACGGAACAGTTTACTTTAAACACCTGGTTGACTTCGTTCATGAGGAAGCAAAAATATTGAACCAACCAGTCTTTAATGAAATCGACACAAAAGTCACCAAAGAACGGAAGCCTGTGTACACGGTGAGAGCTGTCATGACTCAACCGCAAAGTGATCAATGCAAATATTGCGATTTCTGTAAAACCAAATCCGATCATTATTTGAGCTACTGTAAAGAGTTCGAAGTTTTGCAGCCAAAGGAGAAGTCTGATTTCGTCCGAAAGGCGGGTCTTTGTTTCGCATGTCTACGCAGGGGCCATTTATCAAAAGAATGTACACGGAAACTGCAATGTAGATTGTGCAAAGGGCAGCATCCTTCGGTTCTGCATGATCCCTCAAAGGTAAAAAACTTTATTCAAAGAATTGACCAAGATTCGAAGGTTTGCTCAATCGTGAACAACAAACGCCAAAAGGTAATGTGCCCCGTAATTCCTGTTATACATACTGTCAATTAACGATAAAGAATTGAAAACTTACTGTGCTTTGGATAGTGGATCAACTGATTGTTGGATTAATGAACAAATTCTTCATAACTTTAGTGTCAAACCTACTGATACGAAGCTCACGATATCTACGATGATGGGAAAAAACGAATCCAATACGAAGATTATCAACAATATCAAATTAACAGATATTGATGGTAACAACAAAGTTACTTTGCCGGTAACTTTTACGAGACCCAATAGGCAATGGCCATTTACGAAGAACGATGTCGTTCAGCCAAAGGACGTGGAACCTTATAATTACCTTCATAACGTTCCTTTTAATTTTGTTGATTCTAGCATTGGTATTTTAATCGGAAATAATGTTCCAGAGATTATGAGACCACTAGAGGTGATCGGCGGACCAGTGAATCAACCATTCGCAAGCAGGCATTCGTTGGGTTGGGCATTCAACGGACCCATAAATCAAACTGGCCGAAAAGTAATCTCCAATCGAACGTTCACAAGAGGGTCTTACTTCGACGAAATGATTGAAAACTACGTTTCAAGAGAATTCGACGACTTCGCCAACGAAAAAGCACCCTCCATCGAAGATCAGAAATGGCTAACGAAGGTAAAAAATAGTACAGTGAAATTAGCTAGCAAGCATTTCCAAATAGATCTGCCAATTAAAGACAACGCTAATTTCCCTTGCAACAAAATTCAAATACGAACTAAATTTCAAGGTATATTGAAACGACTCAGGAGGGATGAACATTTATTAAACGAATATACAGAATTTATGCAGAACATGTTGTCAAATAATTTTGCTGAAAGAATTCCGGCCAACGAGATAGACATGGAAAAGGGTCACTACTGGTATTTAAATCACCATCCTGTCTATCACAAACAGAAGCATAAGCTCAGAGTAGTTTTCAACTGCTCACTGGAATACAAGGGAGTTTCTTTGAATTCAAATTTGCTACAGGGGCCCGATTTGGCCAATAGTTTATTTGGAGTATTGACCAGATTCAGATTGCATCCTGTTGCTTTCGTTGCAGATATCGCCAAAATGTTTTACCAGGTCAAAGTCCCGCCGCATCATGCTAACTTCATGAGGTTCTTCTGGCTGGATGAAACTGGAAGCGTGGCAGAATACAGACTACTCGTCCATGTCTTCGGAGCGACGAGTTCCCCAAGCGTCGCAAACTACGCGTTACAGCAGTCCGCAAATGCTTCTGGGTGCGACGAGAGAACCAAAACCGCCATCGAAAAAGGATTCTACGTTGACGACTTTCTCAAATCAGAAGCAACTCCCGACGAAGCTATCAGTATGCTAAAGAAAGTAGACAATGTCCTGAGAGAAAGCCATTTCCATCTGACGGGCTACAATAGCAACTCCATGGATGTACTTGCCAGCGTCCCTGAAAGTGATCTCGCGACGGGCGTGAAGATCTACGAACTCCCATCTGACGATACGACCAGAACTCTCGGTGTGTTGTGGAACACATGCAAAGATAAGTTTACATTTTGCATTAATAACAATGAAATTCCCGAACTAACTAAGAGAAATATTCTCAAATGCATTGCCTCAGTTTATGACCCGATAGGGCTCATTTCACCTGTAATTGTGATCGGTAAGAAAATATTCCAGGAAACTTGTGCACGAAATTTGAGTTGGGATGACTGTTTGCCGTCAGATTTGTCGAATTCCTGGAAAAAATGGAACCAAGATTTACTCAATTTACGAAACTTTGAAGTGAAAAGATGCATTAGATCAAAACACGATGTGAAACTCACCGAACTCCACGTGTTTTGCGACGGTTCCGAAAAGGCCTACGGTGCAACAGCCTACGTGAAATTCGTCTATGCTGACGACAGTGTCTCCACCGCCCTACTTGCAAGTAAGTCTCGTCTTACACCTCTCAATAATTCAACTTTGAAAACAGTCCCAAGAATTGAATTGGCCAGTGGGAAGCTCGCCGTCGAACTCTCCTGTAAACTGAAAAACGAAATAGATTATGAGTTTTCCAATGAAACTTTCTGGTCTGATAGCACGACTGTGCTGAACTACATAAAGAATGAATCCAAGAGATTTCACAGATACGTAGCAAACAAAGTAAACTACATACGGAACTTTACCTCGCCCGACGATTGGAAATACGTAGAGAGTCAACGAAATCCAGCAGATCTCATCTCCAGAGGCATGACCGCCAGAAAATTGCAAGACTGCAATTTTTGGAAATTTGGGCCACTGTTTCTTCGAAACGAGGAAGACAAACCTGAACAAAATTACGAAACTTCGATTAATGATTGTGACAAAGAGTTGAAACGAGAAGTTTTTACGCTCACCTGCAAAACTAATGAGGACAGCTTCACAGATTCTCTTCTTAAATCTCGTTCCTCATGGTATGCTTTGAAGACTAGAGTGGCAGCTGTCCTCATGATCAAAGAATTCCTCGTCTCCCATCGACAAGTGGAAACGAAAATTACTTTGAAAAAACTACAAGAAGCCGAGAAAGAAATTATCAAATTTCTCCAACGAAAATATTACGATCACGAAATTAAGTGCATCGAACAAAAGGTAAATTTACCTAAAACCTCTTCCTTGAGAAAACTGCAGCCGTTCCTTGACGACGACAATGTATTGAGAGTTGGCGGCAGATTGAAGCATTCCAATGCGACGTATGATGTTAAGCACCCAATCATCGTACCTCCTTCCTTTCAAGCTGAACTGTTGATCAAGGATATTCATGCATCAGTTGGACACCTGGGAAGAGAAACAACTATAGCAAAACTCAGATCTAAGTTTTGGATAGTCAAAGTAAATTCAATGACCCGGAAAATCCTGAAAAACTGTTTAACATGTCGCAAAATTCAAGGAAAACCAGGGAAACAAGAGATGGCAGACTTACCTGCTTTGAGGTTGGATGCTGATAATCCTCCATTCACCAACACGGGGGTCGATTTCTTTGGGCCCTTCCAAGTGTCGCATGGACGGAAACGCGAAAAGAGGTATGGAGTCGTGTTTTCTTGTTTGACAACCAGAGCAATTCACGTTGAAATAGCGTACTCATTAACCACGGACTCTTTCATTAATGCGTTGAGAAGGTTTTTAGCTAGACGAGGCTGCATTAAAACTATGTCTAGTGACAACGGGACTAACCTGGTTGGTGGAGAAAATGAACTCAAAAGGGCCATCAACGATTGGAACAGAAGTGCAATCGAAACTTGGGCGACGCAACAAAACATAGATTGGCACTTCAACCCGCCACATGCTTCTCATTTCGGCGGAGCGTGGGAACGCGAAATTCGCACGATCAGAAAAACTTTTAACTCTCTTCTACTTGACCAGAATCTTCGCCTTGATGATGAATCCCTTCATACACTCATGTGTGAGGTTGAGTGCATTCTAAACAGTAGGCCCCTCACACCGATCTCAAACGACGACACCAGCACAGATGCCTTAACACCTAACCACTTGTTACTTCACACCAACTTTGTGACATTACCGCCGGGTCTTTTCAAGAAGAGCGACCACTACAGTCAAAGACGTTGGCGACAAGTCCAGTACTTGACCAACCAATTCTGGACCAAGTGGAAAAAACAGTACATGGCGTTACTCATCGAGAGGCAAAAATGGTACAGCAAAGAAGACAACTTCGAAGTGAACGATCTCGTACTGGTCGTAGATCTCAACCTCCCTAGGAATCAGTGGCCTCTGGGAAGAATAATTGCTGTCCATTCAGGTCCCGATAATCTTGTTAGAATTTGTGATATTTTGGTTTCAAAATGTAAAAATAATGTTCTATCAAATTTTGCTAAAACTAAAATTGTTAGGCCTGTCACTAAATTGATTAAATTGCGCCATTTGAATTGAAGATTTGTATTTGCTCAATGTTCAAATAGAAGGCGGGTATGTAGCCGCAATTTTGAGAATGTATCTCTAGTATAAATGTATAATTTAAATTGTATTCCGATAAATTTGAAGATTAAATTAATTTGTAATTATGGCAACATTTACGTACGCATTAACGTGTGTACTTTTAAAAGGTTGTAACTTTGGTTTAGTTGTTACCATGTAGCTTATTTGTACTGTAGCTTTGTCTTTTGGGTCGGGGAGCACTTCTTGCTCTCCGACGCTATAAAACTGAATATTTCTTTTTATTCCAGAAGTACCACAATATTTGTAACCATTTACTCAAATGTGACAATAAAAATGAGTGAATTTGTGCCATTTATTGACAATATAGGTACGTGGTAAAGACGAAATATATAGCGGAGAAAGAGACCGCCACACAGTTACAAATAGTGCTAATAGGCAGTGATCGTAAAGCCTTGAATTAAAAACTGTTGAATTGAAAGTGAATTTCTACGATGCCACTTGCTCGCAGTCCACCTCGTGCTCCAGAAGATCCCCACC
>JABXGY010000215.1 GCA_016550395.1 archaeon
TACAAAAGTAGCTAATTGCAACACAAGGCTTAAAACATCTTGAAAGAGGAAAAAATCAGAAGACTTGGGGGAGGAGTTATTTCTTCCCCTTTTTCTTTTTCTTGCCTTTCTTAGGAGGTTCAGGTTCTTCAAGATCAGCTGTTTCAGTAGTAATGCGAAAGATATCGATCAGTTCGCCGACATCTGCTTCGGCAACAGAATCACGCAGTCCATGTGATTCATCATTACTTTTCTTAAGAAATTCGGTTGCTAGTACTCGTCCATCTTCAACAAGAATTCTGGGTGTATAATCACCACCAAAGAAAGGACCATCAGGGAGCGTGCGAGTACGCTCTAACTGGGAGGTGGTTTGAGTTTTTCCCAGAAACGTTACTGTCCGATCTACACTAGTGAATACTTCCTGTCCAATGATAACGAGTTCCCGGCTATATCCAGGGGGAGGTGACGTGTTCGCCACTCGACCAATAATATCATCCTGTGCTGGTGCGGGAACTGTACTGATACTAACTGCTCGTTGTGGCCATTGCTGCTCTGCACCAATGTACTCAGTACCTAGCTGGTTGGATTGGACAGGCATCGCCACTGGAGAAGGTTTTGGTTCAGGTTTGGGTGCTTTTACTTTTGCTGTAACAGGCTTTGGTGTGGATGGCGGCTCATCCGGCGCGATTTCTATCGTTTTATCGGGAAGATCAACCTGCACAGCAACCTCAGGTTTCGGAGCAGCAGGTTTGGGTTTCTCACCTAGTAATGTAAGAAAAGCATCAGGTTCTTCTCCACCATCAATTGACATAACCTTGTAAACAAGTCCTCGTTGACTACGGACCGCTTGTCCTTGTCGGGCAGCAATAAACTTCTTGCGAACGCCTGCATCAGCTCCTTTCCAGAGCCAGATTTTCCGATCATCATCATCTACTATGATAAGCACTCGTTCTGGAGCTAGTTCAGTTTTGAGCTTTTTAGGCGTAGGTAGCTCCATGAGTTCCCCGGTTTCTACAACGTCATACACTTGGAGGCGCACGGACAGTACCCTCACCTTCTTATTGTTTTCAATATCTTCAATAACTTTTAAAGATGGTGCAGCGTCAGTGAGCTCTCAAAAGTGAGTTGCGGATAATTTAGGTGTAATTTTGATTTAATCAAGTCAAGTTAACTATTACAACGTTGAAATTGTCAAGAATCAGCTTTTAAGAAACTGAAAAATTGAAAGGGCTAGGTTTTTGTAGTTTTAGCGTGCACTGCGTGCATTGGAGGATTGTGAAGAACAGTGTTTCATACAAAATTTCGCGATGTAATTATTGAAGAATTGTCAGGGACAATCGCGAAGGATTACATTTCAGAACTTACCCGGTTCCACCGTATCCAGGCATCACCTGGATTCCATGACGCTATATATTATGTAAAACAAATCCTAGACCTATATCCAGGAATCAATACCGAAGTTGAGGTGTTTCCCGCAGATGGGCAAACCCGGACCTGGCAATGGACTGCGCCATTTGGGTGGCGAGTCGCGGATGGTGAACTCCATCTTGTAAGTCCTAAGCAAGAGCTTCTTGCTAGATTTGCTGAGACACCCGTAAGTGTTGTCGCACATAGCCAAACGACAGACGTTGTCGCACCATTAGTTTATCTTGAAGATGGAACCCGTGAAAAAGACTATAGGCGTATCGATGTAAAGGGGAAAATTGTTTTAACACCCAGTCGTGCTCAGCTTGTGCACAGAGAAGCAGTGATTAAAAGAGGAGCACTGGGAGCGATTCATTTTCCACCTCTCGAACGAAGGAGCAAACAACCAAATCTCGTCCTTTATCTGGGCATTTGGCCTAATGCTATTGAAAAGGATCATGCTGGATTTGCGTTCTCTGTTTCCGGACAAGTCGGAACACGCCTTCGCCACTTAGTCGAATCTGAGCCTGAAGTTTTGGTCAATGCTAAAGTTGATGCTGAACTTTTTTCAGGCGAGCAACGAGTCTTGACAGCAACGATTGAAGGACGAGAATTTCCAACCGAAGAAATTGTGCTTATTGCTCATCTCTGTCACCCTCGACCTAGTGCAAATGACAATGCCAGTGGTAGTGGCTTGTTAATGGAAATAGCTCGGACAATCACAACTCTCATCAAATCAGGAAAATTACCTGAGCCGCTTCGATCAATTCGATTCCTCTGGGTTCCTGAATGGTATGGCACCATATCATATTTCCATGCCCACCCTGAATTTGCTACCCGGGCGATAAGTGCGATTAACTGCGATATGGTGGGAGAGAACCCCCTTCTCTGCGGAGGTGTCTTATCCTTACATCGAACTCCGGATTCACTACCCAGCTACATCAACGATCTGCTTGAATACCACCTATCAGCTTCAGCGAAAGAACCGCGTTTAATTGCACCAGATGGTGGAAAGCAACCGTTCCACTTTGAGGTTAAAGGTTTTGACTGGCGGAGTGACAATCTCGTGTTTGTCGACTCCACCTTTGGTGTTCCTTGCCCGATGTTAAACCATTTTCCAGACAACTTCTACCATAGCAGCCTTGATTCTATAGAGAAGTGCGATACTACACGTTTACAACGGGTAGGATATGCTGTTCTTATGACAACTTTAGTGCAAGCTTATGCGGAGTCTGACGATGCCATGTTTCTAGCTTCCCAAGTTCATGCTCATGCACACACCCGAATTACTCAAACAACTCAGCGCTACATCCATGACGCTATAGAATCCATCGCCCAATCAGATCGAGGAGCAGCACTTGCTCGTATCTTAAGAAAAGCTATGGAAAGTATTCGCCATATAACCCGTCGCGAAAGCATGACTCTACAAAGTGTCAAAGTTCTCAGTCCTCATGATCAAGAACTGTATGACTTTATCGATAATATGGTTGACGATCTAGCCCAAGAACGGCAAGAAGAAATACGGAAACTTCGAAACGTAGAAGACCTGCTGTCACGCTCTATTGGCTATTCATCATTAAAACGCTTGGTCTTACGAAAAAAGGAACGTGAAGCAAAACGACTTGTACCTCGACGGAAGTTCCAGGGTCCCTTAGATTATCCCAATCTCAACCGACAAACAAGCCCTGAGGATACCGAATGGTTACGCACACAACAGGAAAAGGAACCGGACTTTGTTAACGTCCTCTTTGAACTAATTAACTTCATGGACGGTCATCGAACTCTCTATGAAATAACATCAGCCCTAGAAGCAGAATTTGGTGATATTGCTGATATTAACACAATCGATCGATTTACAAAAATCTTAACTGGATTAGACCTTCTTGAAACCCAGAAAGTTAAGTCTTCGTAATAAGAAGTGAATACTATGAGCCATGATGAAGCCCTTCAATTACAGGATCGTCTTGAAATGATCCTCGATCAATTCGAGACAGAAGTGGCAAATATCAATAATATCACAACGAACAAACAATTAGAAGCACTAATTGAAGCGTCAGATCATTTACATGGCATTTTATCCGAGGTGAAAAATTACTTCGTTGAAGTACGCAATCAATTAGCAAGTATCCACGGTATCCCACCTGCCAAAGAACTCGCCCAACTTGTTATTGGAGCCTCCACCGAAGCACTGAGTGCGATTCGTGAAACTAAACACAATCTTGAAGAATTAAAAGGAAAAATCAAAGGAAAACGAAAGAAACCCCTTACCCAAGAAGAGCTTCATTATGCTGACTTTAGTGCTAAAGTAGCCATCCGAAAAAGCCAAACCATCCTCAAAAAAATCTCTGAACGCGTGGAAGAACTCCCTGACCACCTCTAATCAGAATAACCTGAAACCGGAGTTAATAAGCGATGAATCGATGGGCTCTAATCAGCATTGTGAGTATCATCCTGACTCTTATCATGATTTTTCTTTGGTTCATCATTCCCGGATTTCCCCTCCTTATCTTCCTTTTTCTCCCACCCCTATTTTATTGGGGACTAAAAGACAAGGAAAGTGAACTCTCACCCAGGGAGCACCCAGTCCAAATAGGACCTCGATTCTGTCCTCAATGCGGAAAACAATTACTCGAACCACTAGAAACCTTTTGTCCCCGTTGTGGAACACGTATCCATTTCGATAACACCTAAACTACCTTTGATAGGTTCTCGTCAAGAAGCTAGCCTGTATTGAGATCCTTTAGGTTCCGTGTTTTCCAAATATAGTGGTAAGAACCATAGATGAGAAGAATTAGGAAGAGTAAGAGGAGAACGATATGAGTGAGGTATCGATGAACTGAGAATATGGCAATGCTAGCAAGAGCAACAATGAAAAACCACCAAGTTGCCACATTATTTACAATCATACCACCCAGCGTTCGAAATTGAAAGATCCACTTCTGAAGCCACGACAACTGCGCCATCAGCGGACCACGGTCTAGAGGACATGCAGGCACCGCAAGAATGGGAGAGGAATTAAGAGGTCCATGCAAGATTGCCCCAAAAAGGATGAGAAAAGGTAGTAAGGCGATGAGGTAGAATTTGTAAATACCACGGGGCAAGAAGATATGAGCAGCTAAAGAAAGAAGTACTGCTAGCAGAACGAGTTGTTTCTGATATTGTTGAGGGGGTTGATTCGGAATCCAATGGGCTAGAATCCAAAAAAGGGCTAGAAACATCATCCAAGGAAGGGCATAATGCACGGCATTAAAGACGAGAAATTTGAATGGTTCCAGCCAATAGAAGGCAAGGACAGATACCGGAATAGGATGAGTAGGAGCAGGCAGAACATCATAAAACCAGTAGGGTCCTAGTCCACCTGTAACTGCCTGAAGATAATCCAGAGGATAAAGAACTAAATAAGGCATAGAAAAAGACACAGACACAACCACCATTATTACTAATGAGATAGCAAGTTGTTTCATACCTTCACGATATTCCAGAAAGAGAATGACAGGTATGAACAAGGCAGCGGTCTGTTTCACCATTGCTGCAATGGTCATCCACAGAATAGCCCAACGTAACTCATTACGAATCATGAAGTAAAAACCGAGAACCAAAAAGAAAGTATGAATGGGTGTGCTCAGCCACAGATAATTTCCCCACCATAAAGATATTGGATTTAATGCATACAGAAGCATTACCACAATAGGAACAGCCCGATTCCTTGTGAGACCACGTGCAGCAACATACATCACCACACAGGTAGCAATATCGAACAATACAAACGCAAAGCCTACTCGAAGAAATGTTAAGTCTTGACCGAGTGATAACGCTGTAAGTCTAATATCAGGAAAAAGTAGCTCTGAGGGTACAAAATAGAATGCTGCAAGGATGTACACAAACAGAGGTGTATAGATATACACTTGTAATCCATTTACAGTGAAGAGGGTCTCGGTGTAGGGCAGGTTTCCTTGCACAAATGCCTGAACGAAGTTCAAGTAGTAATACTCAAAATCTGCAAAGGCTTCAACGACTTCAAAATGCATCCCGAAGGAAGGATGATATCCTAGATAAAGAAAGTGAATTGCGGCAAAGTGAAAGATGGCAAATTTGAGAACCACTATTGGAATAAAAGAAACCCAAAATAAAGGATCAGCCAAGCTCCGCAGCTTGGTGAAATACCAGGGTTCGTCAGCTGACATATAATTTCCCTATACGTAGAGTTCTTTCAGGATTAAAGGCTTATAGAACCCCAAATTGTGTACATTCTGAAAGCAAAGGTAACTTTTTACCATCCGTCAGGCTTAATAGGTTTCGTCACACTATACTATGTCGCACCAATGATTAGGGATGTTTACATACTCAAACGGACTGGTGAAGTCCTAATACACAAGCCCTTTAGTAAACGCGGCGTTGATGAAACCA
>JABXGY010000216.1 GCA_016550395.1 archaeon
GCCGTAATGCGGCTAATTGATAACGTGATGCACTCTTGTACTTCACTTCAAACCCATAGAATTGTTGATTTTGTAAACGTCCAGCACTCTGAACTTCCTTTTAGAACCATCGGTCTTTCCGGAATGATAAGGAAGTTATGTGATGGTGTTAAATTTCACACCAACTCATATTTGAATTTAGGATACGAAAAAGATACACAGAGTGGTATGGTATGGGTACTCAAAATCAGCAAATCCGTTATTTGCGTGCATTCATTATTGCCTGTCTTGGCTGTTTTCTGATTGGATACAGTCTGGTATATCCAATCTACTACGCTACTATCCCCACAAGCATTTATGGGTATGGAGGCAAGCGTTATGCTGGTTTGAAACCATACTTTGGAACTGTCTCTGAAAATAATACCGATTTCTATGCTGACATTGATGCTAATTTAGATGATCCCTTTTATTATTATGAGCTGACTCTTGAGATTCGAAACTTCTATACTAATAATACTCCCGTAACCCTTATCCTTGCAACACATTTTACAAATCAGACAGTTCCAAATTTCTATAACCTCACAGCAGAACCCATCAACTATGAATTCCAAATATGGGATCCTACCCAATTTTACCTCACAATCCAATACAACGGAAGCGCCTCAGCCTTCTCATTTTGGGCTGTAGTTCATGGTGAACAATGGCTACCTATGATACCACCACCTCCAATTTTTCCTCTTGTAATGACCGGATTGGGCTTTGTAGTGGGAATAATCCTACTTGTCCTTGGTTTATATGATTACAGGGTCCAAAAACGGAGCCGTCATTCTTATAATCTGGATCGGGCTTTGATTTTTTGTTGTTTGGGCCTGCTCCTCGTCACTTTGAGTTATCCGTCACTAGTCCGACCCCACTATACTCTCTATTATCACCCCCAGGAATACATCGATTTTGGTTTATTCTCTGAAACTGTTAACCAAACAGTCCCCTATGTCAACATGACCCTATGGGGTATTAATGAAAGTGTTGTGGAGATTCGAACATTTTTTGTTACGAATGCATCAGTAACAATTCATGCATATACTTTAGACGGATCGTTGAATCGCACATGGAATTATGTAAATTCACGGTACCCGGGATATCAGAATTTCGTATTTGATACAACAGGTGATACGATACTCGAGGTAGAGCGTGAAACTGAGGATACAGAGTTTAGCTGTTGGGTTTTGGTTAGTTTTCGAGAGAAAGAAATCCGCCAAAATTATGCCGGGCACTACGCGCCATATGCTACCATATTTCTTGTATCCGGTATACTCTTACTTGGATTAGGACTCTATTCCGCTTCTAAAGGCTTCAATGAGCTTCTCAAACTTTAATTGGAATCCAATGAGCTAAAGGGTGAAATATCAGAAGGTCTCATCAATTGTGACGACGATGTTACAACCCACTGACCCCATTCAAGTTATTATTGACGGGCTGATTCAATTCTGGTTGATCTGGGGACCATGGATTATTCCAATCATCGAATTAGTACTGATTTGGGTTGCTCTACTTATTATCGCAGGACTGCTAACCGGTTTTCTTCGGCGAAGGGCTGTGCGTGTGGGTATCCCGCCGGATGCGGTTAATGGGTTAATATTGGCAATCCGGTTACTTTTTCTCTGGTTTGGGATTGTCACCTTGGCTGCATTTGTTCCGCCATTATGGGACTACGCTGTAGCTATAGTCGGTAGCGCTTCGGTGATCATTGGGTTAGCTGTTGGGCTTGCGATTAGTCTGGCTATGCGAAATATCATCGCTGGCTTGTATGTGATGTTTAGTGATCCCTTTGATGTCGGGGATTATGTACGCATTGGAACCAACGAGGGCATTGTCCTCGAAATCAGTATGAATTACACGAAATTACGCCAAATAGACGGTTCCATCACCCTTATTCCAAATAATAATGTCATGAATTCATCAGTAACGAATTTCCGATTTGACCGTAAACGCAAAGCTAAAGCAAAGACCGATGCTGAAACTGCTGAGAGTGCCTCATTGCCTAAACGGATATGGAATGTCATCAGCAAGGTGATGGATACTACCGATCTCATCCAATATACCTTCGAGTTGAGGTTTCCTGTCAAGGATCCCCACGAGAAATATGATAAGATCCTTAGTAGGGTGTGCAAACAGTGGAAGGCAAAATTTGGCTTCGAACCCGTTTACGCGCTTACAAATATTTCTCATATAGCCTTTACTTATGCATTCACCATTTTCGTTGAAAACCCTCAGCTTCTTCTTGAACACCGATCTGATTTTATCGAAGATATTGGACGAGCCATCTACTAAGACCATAACAGGACACATTAAACCTACATTCTGAAATTTCAGGAGAAGAATTAGTGAAAAAATCGTAATTAAGTAGATAACAATTAGTTCGAATACTATATCAGCCAATAATTCTATCCATTCTAATTTAACTGATATTTGTTTGTGATCAAATCTATGTCTCCACAACCAGTCGCCTATGATTTACATCTTCATACAGAATTCAGCCCCGACTCCACCACACCAATGGATGTTTATGCCGAAGCTGCTAACCAATATGCTCTTCACATTGGATTTCTAGATCATTTTGAACTGGCATTTCTCGACCGCACTGACTACTTGAACTATGATCGGTTTCCTCAGCTTCTTGAAGCATTTGACTGTGTCCACACAAATTATCCTCAAACATCAATTGGGTTAGAAGTCGATTTTTATAGTGATTTGAAATCCAAAGTCGCAGAATTTTGTGATGACTATCGCTCTGATTTTGATTATTTCATTGGCGTTGTGCATACTGTTGACCGATATGCGGTAACAGTTCTTGAAGAAATGAAAACCCTCGTCGCACAATTAGGCCTCCTTGAAGTTCTTGAAAGCTACTTCAATGAGGTGGAAGGGGCTATTCAATCACGCCTCTTTAGCGGCATTGCTCATATTGATAGTGTAATGCGTTTTGTTCCTCTTTTTCCTGGAA
>JABXGY010000217.1 GCA_016550395.1 archaeon
CGTTAAATCAGCAGGAAACTTTATATCATTCTCCATTACCAAAAGCCAACAGCTTGCTTTTGGGAGGCATTGATTGGTTGAAGACAAAGAAATCATCCCGTTCGCGAAAACCGCTTGCAGAAATCTCTCGAACATCTGGTGATCCTCTTACACAGCAAATAGTTCCAGCAAAGGAGGTCGTATTGCGACCTGCAGGTTATCCTCTCGAAGTGAATAGTGTTCCTGTCAATCCGTTATTAAGAATACGGGATGAGAAACTCTTCAGTGCATATGCGGTGGATCAATGGCAAGGAATTAAAGTCAAACCCGATGACTACCTCTTCGACCAATTGCTACTACCAGATTTTGCTTTTGAAGTTGTATCTGTGGTTCCCACTGAAGCGCATATTGTTTCAGAAACAAGGATACGACTTATCGAACCTCCCGACCTGATTCCAAGTAAGGGTAAAAAGATAGGATTTACTGATGTGGTCGGACATGAAAACGCTAAGGCAAAATGTCTTATTATCCAAAAGTACATTGCTGATTCCTCCCGATTTGCAGAATGGGCTCCCAGACGTGTTCTATTCTATGGACCCCCTGGAACTGGTAAAACAATGCTCGCGCGGGCATTAGCCTGGGAAACTCAAACAGAGTTCTTCTATGTCAAAGCTACTTCCCTTATTGGACAGCATGTAGGTGCTGGAGCCGATAAAGTCAACAAGCTTTTTGAAGATATTACTCGGAAGAAACCCTGCATCGTGTTTATCGATGAAATTGACTCAATTGGGCTAGATCGTGGTTTCCAATCCGTACGTGGCGATGTTACCGAGGTTGTAAATTCACTTATCTCTCAGTTTGACCTTATTGAAGAACAAGAAGGGGTTGTAGTAATTGCAGCCACTAACAGCCGAGAATTTTTAGATCCTGCATTAAGAAGTCGATTTGAAGAGGAAATCGAGTTTCCACTTCCAAACTACGACCAGAGACTTGAAATTCTTGAAAAATATGCTTCAACTCTTCCAATTCCTATTGAAGCTGATCTAAAATCACTAGCTCGGCGTACGGAAGGATATTCAGGGCGTGACCTAAAGGACCGCGTCTTAAAAGGCGCGCTTCATCATGCCCTTACAAATGGACTCTCATCACTTAATGAATCCACATTTAAACATGTGGAAGTAATTCAGTCCTTAAAAGAAAAGGAGCTCTACAAATAATTCTTAATTATCCCTTGTGGTTGCTTTGCAGATAAAACATGCTGTCATTTTTTGTGGAATGCCAGGATCAGGAAAATCCATCGGGACAACTGTGGCTCAGGAACTAAAAATACCAGTCTTTATAATGGGAGATGTGGTTCGCAAAGAAGTTACTCGACGACAGCTTCCGCATACACCTCAAAGCCTGGGTAGTGTTATGCTCGATCTCCGAGAACAGTTTGGTGATGCCGTTATTGCTGAAAGATGTATCGATGAAATCCGGAAGGTGTCCAGCTCTCATATTGTAATTGATGGAGCCCGAAGTGAACCTGAAATACAGGCGTTTCAACAGGCATTTGACTATGTTACCGTCGTAGCTGTTCATGCTTCGCCACAAATTCGATTCAAACGGTTACAACAACGTAGTCGTGCTGATGATGCCTTTACAAAAGAAATCTTCCTTGAACGGGATGCTCGAGAGCTTGATATCGGATTAGGTCGCATCATTGCTCAAGCAGATATCATGTTAGTTAATGAGGAGAATATTGAGGGGTTAATTAATCGTGTTCGTAAGATATTGAAAGACCTATTCAATCTCGATTAGAGCTGTGGAGGGTTACTTAATAATCCATTTCAGATTATGGGCGGATATCAAACCAACCGAGGATTTAGAAAAGGTTAAGTTAGCCTTCAAAAACCTGTGTCCTCCTATTACAATAGACGTGAGCAAGGATTTACAAAATAGGACTATATTAACAGGATCTGCGACTGGACCTGAGTCGATTGCTACCTTGGGTAAGAAGTTTCGTGAACAGCGAATTTTAGAAGCAGTTAGAAAACGGTTCATGAAATCGATTCAAAATGATGTATTGATTTTTTGGGTGCAACGCCAAGCTGCTTTCATGAATCGGTTTCATCTTTCTGATGAGAATGATGTTTCAGGTATGGGTCCAATACGTGTTGAAGTCCAAGCAACTAACTTACATGATGTTATTGATTACGTTGCTCCACCAACTGTAAAAGGAAAACCGCAAGTTCGAAAGGATCTCAAACTCGAATAGTCTGCTACGAACGTAGATTAAATGATAATCTCTTCTAACCATGCTCATCTAGGTAAATCACGTCAAGATCCTTTGGAGCAAAACTTTGGGGAAAAATTACTTTTGCTTCGGTTTCATGCTCTTCGGTTTCGATGTAACGTGGACTGATATGGACTAACGCAAGTTGCTTTGCTTTA
>JABXGY010000218.1 GCA_016550395.1 archaeon
AGTGAAAACAATGAATGCAACACCCAAAAGAAGCAGTGCAACTAGAGCAAGTTTTTCTAGCTTATCTGAAAGTTGCTTGTAGGTCAAAAGCCTGTAACTTAGTAACAGTCCGATTATAACTGCAACAATAAAGCTTAGAATGTCTATTAAAAAGACGCTTTCTCCAGTAATGCTGGTGTAAGAGTAGAAGATGACTGGGATAATAACGGTTATCGCATAGACGACAACAGTTTTTGCCAAAAAGAAGTTGTTTGTCTCTTTCTTGATGCGCCAATATTCGATGATTGCGTATAGTAATGCTGGCCAGAAACCCAGTTTCAGATGTTCCCATACGCTCTCGTTTACGGCTGAGAATACGCCGACGATTGGCTGGTAACCAGACCACTCGAAAGTGAAGTGAAGCAGACTTCCAAGAAGGATGATGAACAGCATTCCAATTATTTCGTAGATTAAAACGGTCCTTTTTTGGAGAATCGCCATCAAAATCACTAATAATCTAAACTATAAAAACTGAATTTAAAGCTTGAGGCACCTCAAACTTTTTCCAACTTTCTAAAAAACAAGTTTTCCTGAAAAATTACTTTGTATTTGGAAAAATCTGACATATGTAACAATGCCTTCTATTTGTTGCACAAGTCATAAAAGCTGAAGGAAAGGAACTTCAAGATTGTGAGAAGCTTGGATATCAAGAGTGCTGGTCGATTAGCATGTATGGTGAGTGCCCTTGGAGTGTTACAATTCTTTCTTTTGACGTTTTTGGCTGCATTGTTTTATCCTGGAGGTTTTGATTACCTCGGGTATTATTTTAGCGATTTGGGAGCAGTAGTAGCTAAAAATGGAGAACCAAACCCAATATCATCAACACTGTTTTCTGTAACGGTGATAGCGGTTGCCTTATCCCTCATTCCGTTTTGGCTGATTATCCGTTCATTGTTTACAGAATCAAGACTTGAAAAGGTCTTGAGTATACTAGGATCCGCCCTCGGTCTGATTAGCTTCCCTTTCCTGATCGGAGTCGCTCTATCCCCAATCGACACTCAATTGGAAACTCATATTCTCCTGACTCTAATCTTCTTTTCACTCTTTGTGTTCGCTACTCTCCTTTATTCAATAGCCATCATGCTGAATCGGGATTACTCTAACTATTTCGGACTTGTAGGCTTGATTTTATTTGCAATATCCCTTGTGATTCTTATCGACCCTCTTGCTACCTACGTGCCCTTTCTGCAAACAATTGTCCTCTACGGTTATTTTGCCTGGGTGATATTACAAACATTCCTTGTGTGGCGTCGGACGGATTTATGAATAGGGAATTTTGTCGTAGTGTGGGGTGGGTTTCGAACCTAATTTACTAGTAAAATATTCACTCTTTATTTTTTGATTTTGGTATGCCTATCCATCTAGGAGTGCTATTCATGTATTTTCGATAGTTATCTCCGTACCTGTAAAGGCAATAACGTTCTTCAGCTGATGAATTGGCGTTGAGCAGAATCATCAGCACCACTGTTAGGAGAATATACAACCAAGAAGAACAAGCTATTCCCAAACCAATCTGCATTAGAAGCATACCGACGTACATGGGGTTTCTTGAAAAACGATAAAGACCCTTAGTGATGACCTTACCCTTAGGACTAGTAGCGAAATTTAGAAGTGCAACAATAGTGAAAACCATCCCAAACGTAAAGATAATTAGACCACTGTATAGCCATGGTGTGCCAAGTTCTAGAGGTAAGAAAACGGCATAAACGAAAGAAACGACCATAGGCAAGAAAACCGCATTTATGACTCTTTTCTCATTTCTGGTTAGCTGAAAATCTCCTGATTCTCCTGATTCCCTAGCAGCTGTCACTCTCACATCAAAGAAGAAAATGATTAGCATGGGAATGACCAGAATCCAAGCGTTCCACAAGCCCAACTCAAAAGCTGGAATAAGCAACACACTTTTCCCTCTTTAGAGTCCTATCATTACATATCTAATATTTTTGGTATGAATCATAGGGTTAATCGAACGTCCGTGGATCAAAAGGCGCGAGGAGTGGGAACCCCACCCAAATTACCAATAAAATATAGGTTTTCTAGAATAAATGGTTGAAGTTCAGCATGATATCTTCTGGTATTACGCTTCACCATCACTTACGTCTTCTAAGCTTCTTGATTAAGACTATCACAAAACCAATCCAAAACAACAGCATGCCCCCAATTATGAATAAAAACGGAAACACAATATGCGCGAGGTCTATGGGAAGCATGAGGTAATGAAGAAGTAAACCAGCTATCCCCAAAACTGTTCCTACGATCCCGAAGAAAAGTATAGGTCGAATATCAAACATTAATCTCACAGTAATTCCAAGTATCCTACCTCCATCTTTTATGGGATTAAGCTTAGTCTTCCCCACCCTAGGCCTATAGCTTATGGGCACCTCACATATTCTAGCATCAACGGAACGGGCTTCTGCCAACATTTCCATCGCTAAGGGCATACCCACAGCCACTAAATTCATCCTGCCTAAGAGTTCAGATTTGAAGGCCCTCATGCCACTTTGAGTGTCATACACGTTAAGTCCCAAAGCCAACTTTGCAACTAGACTAAGCACTCTATTCCCAACCCTGTTAACGAAAGGCATCGCCCCCTTCTGCATCCCCGCAAACCTGTTACCCACCACCATGTCAGCCTCATCCTTCAAAATAGGCGCTACCAGTTCGGGTATATCTTTGGGATCATAAGTTAAGTCGGCATCCATCATCACAATCACTTTAGCATCTAGCCGTTTTCTAGCATGAAAAAAACCAGTTTTCAAAGCATCCCCATAACCTCTGCCCCGCTGATAAATGACGTCGGCACCCATATCCCTAGCAATCTTATCTGATCCATCGATGGAATGCCCATCCACAACCAACACTCGATATTCATAGCCATCCATAACATATTGCACACCGCTCAACACTTTTCCCACAGCTTTACATTCGTTCAAGGTAGGAATTACAATGGCAATTCTTGTTGCAGAACGTTTAGCTTCTATAGCTTCTTCCTCCATGGATCTGTTGAACCTAATAGTCACACTTCAACTTAGCATTTATGCAACAATAAAAAATCACTAAAACAAAATGGTGCGGGGAGTGGGATTCGAACCCACGAACCCCTACGGGACAGGCTCCTGAAGCCTGCGCCTTTGACCTGGCTCGGCGACCCCCGCCC
>JABXGY010000219.1 GCA_016550395.1 archaeon
CGTTTTCAAAGCAAGGGAGAATAACGCTGCAGCAATCAGAAAACCCCCGAGTCCCCGAAACACGACATAAATTGGAGCTAATAACCACGTGAATTGATTTATGAACGGTGGTTGAAATTGAAAGAGGGTCTCAAGTGCCAGAATAAAAGTGGCTATTAAGACGAATAGCAGTCCCACGAGAATAAAACGTTGTTCAGAAAATGAGTGGATTTCGCCAAAATCCTGCAGGGCATATTGCTTTTCGATATGGGTGATAAGTTCAGCCCTACTCATCGACTTGGTTACTTTGATTCCTAATTTGTCTGCTTCCTTTTCTAACCCCTCACGATCTAAAGTCAAGAGCTTATCTCTCAAATCAGTCATTTCCATTGAGCTCCTAGAAGCCAAAGTATTGTTATTCCTATTTATTTTGGGAATAAGATTTCTTGCCTGTTGCTATACTATTATACATTTTTATCTTGGCAAAATGTACTTCAAGTGGAGATACATCGAAGCCAAGTTAATTAGTTTTTGTATTCTGATACGGTTCAGTAGGGGGTGGTGAAGTCCGAGATAAAATAAGAAGACTATACAAAAGAAGAGCAATGAAAATAAGCGAGGTGATGATAGGAAAAACAATCTTCATAAAAGGAAGGTTCCAGATAGGAAAATTGGTAGACCAAAATGGTGCGGTCCATCCCAATACGAATAGAATTGTACTAATTACAAGCAAAATCGTCGCTAGACCCCATGCGGTCCGATCTGTTAAATCAGAGAACATTTGTTGGTCACTCAACTTGAATTAAGAATTGATGATTTAGGTTAGTACCAATCCCTTCATAGGCTTTGTGCCTTAACTCTTATTCTTTGTCACTAGTTCTGGATTTTCTTCTTGTAAACTTGTAATTGATGATTGACGAGACTGATAACGCAATACGAGTTTGAAGACCTCTACGACGACAAATACAGATAGTGAAAGTAGAATCACAATTAGCCAATCTTGTGGAAGAAGGGGTACCGTAGCAAAAACGATTGATAAGGGTGGGAAGTAAAGAATGAATAGATGAAGACTAATGGAAATGCCAATCGCAAGGAGGAGCAATCGGTTTTTTAGGAACCCAACTTGGAAAAGCGATAGATGCCCAGACCGTGAATTGAGTGCGTTCACCATTTGAGTCATGACGAGTACCGTAAAGGCGAGAGTCCCAGCTCGAAGCCATGCAACTTCTGCGGGTAAGCCAGGACCCCCGAGTGCAATTGGTGTTGTGAGCCATGCCATCTCATATGTATAGATGCCCAGTGTCACTAAGCCGATGGTTATTCCTACAATCAATATCAGTATCCAGACCCGTTGCGTTATCACTCCTTCTTTGGGGTCTCTAGGTCCCCGTTCCATCACGTCGGGTTCCATTGGATCCATCCCAAGAGCTAAGGCTGGTAAACCATCCGTGACTAGATTAACAAATAAGATTTGAATAGCAAGAAGTGGGAGGGGCCACCGAAACAGGACTGATAACGTGATGCTTGCCAAAAAAATGACCAGAATTTCACCTGCATTACATGAGAGCAAATAGGAAATAAACTTCCGAGTGTTATCTCCAATCCCACGTCCTTCTTCGATCGCATTAACGATAGAGGCATAATTATCATCGGTCAGAATCATATCCGATGCTTCTTTAGCAACATCAGTCCCAGTCACACCCATCGCAATGCCGATATCAGCGTACTTGAGGGCTGGAGCATCATTAACACCATCACCAGTCATAGCCGTGACGTGCCCTCGATTTTTTAAGGCTTGGACAATCCGTAATTTATGTTCAGGTGAGACCCTTGCGTACACGCGAACTTGTGGAGCTGCATCTGTGAGATCCTCATCCGATAACGCATCAAGGGCCTTACCAGTTAAGACAGCGTCATCAGGTTCAAACATACCTAGCTCATTGGCAATTGCTACAGCAGTATATTGATTATCTCCTGTTATCATGACCGATTTAATACCCGCTTTACGGGCAGTCTTGATTGCATCAAACACTTCGGGTCGGGGGGGATCCATCATTCCCACTAATCCAACAAAGACCAGTTCTTCTTCTATTCCTTCAGGAGAAATATCACAGAGCTCTTCAGGGCACACTCGGTAGGCCATGCCTAACACACGAAGCGCCTTATTTGCCATTTTATCATTACTCCCCAGAATGAGGGCCTGATCCTCTAGACTCAGTGGACGTATCCCGTTGCCCGTGTAAATATGAGTACACTTTTCGAGCACAACCTCCGGGGCACCCTTGATATATGCAATCGTTTCTTGCTCAGGTGAATCATGCAAGGTAGACATACGTTTTCGCTCTGGATCAAAAGGCAATTCGGCGATTCGCTCATAATTACCTAGAACTTGTTCCGTGAGACCAGCTTTGTGGGCCGCTACTATTAAAGCACCTTCAGTTGGATCGCCAATAACTTCCCAACTGTTATTGTGTTGGCGAACAGTTGCATTATTACATAATCTTCCAATTCGTAGAAGCAGATTCAGTTGTTCATTTTCTAAAGGATTGATCTTGGTACTATTTTGGAAAA
>JABXGY010000220.1 GCA_016550395.1 archaeon
AATCTCTCAAAATAAACTTCAGAAGGAGCAACATCATGGCGAAATTATTTGGACAAGCATTCATAAGAGCACTTGAAAAACAAACCCGAACCAACCAGACTCGCATTATCCACGCATTGGATATCGCTAATACATTACCTCCCGATGCTCCAGATTCTGCACGCAAAGAATTGATTGAAAACGCCTGTCATCTTGCAGCAGCTGTAAACCCACACGTTGTAGCAATAAAACTGAATTATCCCCTTGTGTTAGCTGCCGGTATCGAAGTTGCTCATCATTTGAAAATGGTAGTTCCTGAACTCCCCTTAATCGCTGATTTCAAAGTCGCTGATATTGACAATACTAATGCCTGGATTGCTCGACATACCTTTGCGGCAGGGTTTGATGCTATCATCGTTCAAGGATTCATCGGTGATGATGCAATCCAAGCGGTATTGGATGAAGCTCGACGTTATGGTGATCGTGGTGTAATTCTTGTAGTTGATATGAGCCATCCTGGTGCAATGCAGTTCATCCATCCACAAACTCAACAACTAGCAAGGTTAGCTGTGAAATTAAAGGTTACAGGAGTAATTGCTCCCGGAACTAGACCAGAACATGTAAGTGAGATCCGCTCCTGGGTTGGTTCTGATCCACTTATTCTGGCACCTGGGGTTGGTGCTCAGGGTGGTAAACCGGGATCGGTCATTAAAGCTGGTGCAGATTATGAAATTATTGGTAGATCAATCTATCAAGCTAAGCACCCTGCCATAAAAGCCAAAGAGCTAGCTCAACAAACATTCGAAGTGAAATCGCTGAAACGTCGAACCGCTATTACTCGAAGAGATGTGTTTATTCGAGACTTAGCAATGCTCCTCGATGATACTGGTGCCATCAACTTTGGTTCGTTTACTCTTGCCTCAGGAAAAACTAGCCCATATTACATCGATTTACGAGTTATCCCTTCTTATCCCCGTGCTTTTTCTAGCCTTATTGACCTTTTTATCCAATGGTTGGAAGATCACCCGAAGATAGTTTTTGATCGTATTGCAGGAGTACCAACAGCTGGAATATCGTTTGCTACAGCTATCTGCAATCGTTTGAATGTTCCTCTACTCTATGTTCGCAGTAAACCTAAGAAGTATGGGCGACAAAAACGTGTAGAAGGTATTCTCAATCCAGGCGACCATGTTTTGGTAGTCGATGACCTCATCACAGATGGTGGAAGTAAAATTGATGCAGTAAACGTCCTTCGCAAAGCAGAAGCTAAGGTCACTGAAGTATTAGTTGTCGTGGATCGCGAACAGGGAGGCTTGGAACAGTTGGCTAGAGAAAAATTAAACCTGTATAGTCTTGCTCCAATTACTCGACTGGTGAAAGCCCTAGGTAAAGAGAAACGACTAACTAAACAAGAAGTCAACCAGATTCTTGCCTATATTTCCGAACAGAAATAAAAAGTCATTTTAATTCATTTTTTGTTAGACGGTTAATCGTTGACCAGCAATTGCTATCCCAGTAAGTCCAAGAATTCCAAGAATAAAAGCGAGTGGATAATGAACGAGTTCAAAAGGGGCTAATCCTAGAGCAGGTATCCATAGTTCCACACAGATTCGGAAAAAATTTCCAAGAATGATTATGCAAATACTTACAGCACTAACTACAAGTCGATTCGGTTTTGGTTGGAGATTTCGGTCTGATAGGAAAATTAACAACAGGCAAGGAATTAAAGCAATTAGACCAGCGCAGGCATTATCAATTTCTCCACCCATTAGACTTCCAGTGCCCACTTGTTGAGCAAATAGTAAAACTTGGATTCCTCCAAAATGGGGAAAAGAATATTGGACCGTGTTTAATCCCAAGAACTGTAATACAGTGGTGGCACCCTGTGCATAGGCTATTTGGATTGGCCAAAAGTCGATAACTATAACGAGTGTGGCTGAAATGATTATGCTAAGAATTAACCAGAAATCATTATTTAATCGGAAACTGTGGGAGGATTGTAGCAGTATTATGGCTCCTAAGGTTAGAAAAAAAAGCGCGAGAGGGCTTAGTGATATCACAAAAACTGCGTAAATTAGTCCACCTACTGCAAGGAGTACGAAGCCTATGATGTAGAGGAATAATGGTGGATGATTAATAAGAATATTAGATGGTTTCACCACCGATTCCTCTTATAAAGTGATTTCAGATTCATATTAAGAAGCGTTGCTATCGAATTGTATTGGCTCTTTTTTACCTGTGGCATCACGTGTTACCTTTCCAAAGTCACTCTCTTTAAGGAGTTTTGCGTCAAAAACCGGTCCTTCATGACACACACGGCTGCCTTCCATGTCAATAATACAATGACCACATAGTCCTACACCACATTTCATGTATCGTTCTAAGCTAACTTGGAGGGGAATTGAGTACTTGAGTAAAAGTGAATTAAGATTTACTAACATTCCCTCGGGACCACAGGCAAAACACGCAGAATATGCGGGGTCTGTATCGAGGAGAAATGTTGCTGCGTCAACAGCTGTTCCTAATAATCCCTCAGAACCATCGTCTGTAGCAACAACGAGTCTACGAACACCTTGCGTTTCGAGCCCCTTGAATCGTTTATAGAAGAGCAGTTCCGCCTTCCTCGTTGCTCCTAATGCGACATCAACAACAAATCCCATCCGAATTGCAACTGCAGCTGCGAAGGCAATTGGAGGAGACCCACAGCCCCCTGCAACTAATAGTAGAATTTTCTCTTCGGGCGTTTTAGGAAAGACAAATCCATTTCCAAGTGGTCCACGCACACCTAAGAGATCGCCTTTCTTTAATTCATGAAGACGCGTAGTTGCATCTCCAACGCGTGCTGCAGCAAATTCTATATCTTGATTCACGTTCGATATACTCATGGGGATTTCATCAATTCCAGGAACCCAGACCATCATAAATTGCCCTGGGACTGCTTCTTTAGCAATACTCGGAGCAGAAATCGTAAATGCTTTGGTTCGGGGTGTCTCTGTCGTTATCTCAAGAATGGGTGTGACTATTGGTCGAAGGATTGCAGATGGATTGTAGTTATCATTACCCATCATTAATAATCACGCTCAAATATGGTTTTACCTCGAATCAGGGTTTGTTGTACCTGTCCTTTTACTTTCCAACCTTCGAAGGGTGTTAGTGTCGCTTTGTTATGGAGTTCATCGCCTCTAATCGTATATGTCTTCTTGCTATCAAAGAGGACAATATCTGCATCAGCACCCAAAACAAGCTGACCTTTTTCAATCCATTGGGAGTTACAAATACCAAATCGGTAGGCGGGGTTATATCCCATCATTCGCACAAGCTGGGGTAAGGTCATCTCTGCAGCATCGACTAGTTTGGTGTATAAAAGGGGTAATGCGGTTTCTACACCGATGATACCACCTGGAGCGGTAGCAAAATCAGCATCTGATCCAGCTTTTTCTGTGGCTGTATGGGGTGCGTGATCAGATGCGATAATATTAATCTGACTAGCGAAGCAGGCATTTAATAGAGCCTCAGTATCTGCTGTTGATCGCAGAGGTGGATAACATTTCGCGAGGGGACCAATTTCAGATAAATCTTTTACAGTGAGGAGAAGATGGTGTGGGGTCACCTCTGTGGAAACTGGAATTCCTCTATGTTGAGCACTAAGAATATGTCGAAATCCAGCTGCAGTTGAAATATGACAAATATGAAAACTGCATTGCGGTGGTTCAGTTAGGAGTTGTTCAATCGCATATACTTCTGCTTCAGGAGGGCGGCTTGCTAAAAAAGCATAAGAGGAACCATCAGTAGGTTCTGAGAGTTTACTTGGTTCTTCCGCATGAATTGTTAGAAGCTGTCCTAATGGAGCAAGATATTGGATACTTGGGTATTCAAAGTGAGGCATGTAAATTTTGAATGAAAGAATGCCTTTCTCGATTAACTGTTTGGCCATATCTAAAAGTGCTAACTCATCACTCACTAAGTGGGTCTCCTGACGGATTTCGTCTTCCTCTGGAAGGTAAGGACCTCCATGGAAAGTATAATCAACGATACAGCGTTCTTCAGCACAATGAATTTTTTTTTCAAGCCATTTAGGTGTGGTGGTCGGTGGAATGGTATTAGGCATATCAGCGATTGTGGTTATACCACCTGCTGCTGCAGCTAATGAGCCTGAAGCAAAATCCTCCTTTTCGGGATATCCTGGGTCACGGAAGTGTACATGCACATCGACTAAGCCAGGAAGAATCAGGTACCCTGAACCATCAATCACTGCTTCTGCTTTTTCCTTTCTGGATAGCCCTGGTTTTATTATAGCTGATATGAGCCCGTTATCAACACACAAATCAGCTTCTTCGATCCGATCTGGTAAAATAAGGCGTCCATTTTCAATCTTCAGGTCATGGACAGCCATCTTCAGGAATTCACTCCTGTATTATTGATTTGTCCCACTAAGTCAGAAATTTGATTAATCCCATGCTCTTTCAGATATTCAGCGACTTCATGACAAATATCAGAAAATATCGTTACTCCACGAGTGTATACGCCTGTGCCAATTTGAACCGCTGACGCTCCTGCCAGAAGATATTCAATCACATCAGAGCCACTAAGGATACCACCAACACCAATTATAGGAATAGCAATTCCTGCTTGATGTAATTCCCATACTGCACGGATAGCAATCGGTTTTACAGCTGGACCTGATAGCCCACCGATACCAGCACCTAGCAGTGGGCGTCGAGATTCAATGTCAATTGCTAATGCGGGAAGTGTGTTTAAAGCAACGAGTGCTGATGCCCCAGCCGCTTCAGCGGCTTGAGCTACTTTAATAAGGCGTGGATAATCGGTTGAACCCGGTAATTTAACCCACACTGGAGCCTTGCCTTTAACGCATTGAACCA
>JABXGY010000221.1 GCA_016550395.1 archaeon
AATGTTTGGCTTCTCATCTAAAGTCCAGCCCCTCAAGGCCAGAAAGACCAGGAGATAGGCAATGACGCTGCCTAAAAAATCGGGATCGCCTTGGAGTGGTTTTGCCGTATCTACCTCCTTTAGCAGGTTGCGAACGAAGCCCACCACGTTTTTATGGTCCATCTCTAGAACGATGCGTAAGTGCTTCTTATCGAGGTATTTGCTTTCTGAATAGATGAATTGAAGCAGCTTTTTGTTTTCAATCATAAACAGGAGGGTATAATGAAGAACCTTTCTTAATTTTTGCAACGGATCATCGATTTTGTCGAAGTTTGATTTCTCTAAATACTCACGCCAGACATTCTGCATGTGTTTATGCACTAAGTACAACACATCGTCCTTAGAAGAGATATAGTGATAGAGCTGTCCGATGGACATACCACATGCCTTTGCAATATCGCGAGTAGTGGTGGGATGGAATCCCTTCTTGAAAAATATCTTGCATGCCCCATCCACGATCTGTTTATGCTTTTTTTCAATCAATGAAGAATTTTGAGCAGAAGCAAAAACGAGATCTTCTGGTAATTGCTGACTATTTTTTTTTAATACCGAATCTTTCTTGGTCCTGGTCATTGGATTCCCTAAAGTTCACTGCTATTAGAAATAGAACAAACGCTCGCTTTATGCGTATCAAAGGATTTCTTTTCTGTCAATTATTATTTAGGGTTATCAACTTAAAGCAGAAAAAATAAATTATCAAACTAGTGTACTGTCCCAGCAATACCTTTACAAAGTCGATCGATTTTAGCCAAGATTGAATCTGCGGTTGCAGTCCACATAAATGGCTGTGAATGTTTGTTATATTGATCAACAAAGCCTTTTATTTTTTCTATGAGATCTTTGACACTGCGGAATGTTCCCCGTCGAATAGCTTTCTGGGTTATGATATTGAACCAAATCTCCACCTGATTTAGCCATGAAGCATAGGTAGGGGTATAATGGACATGATACCGTGGGCGTTCAGCCAACCATCTTCTGACCTTTGCATGCTTATGGGTGGTATAATTATCGATGACGAGATGGATTTCCAAATCTTTCGGCACATTGGCTTCTATATGGTATAAGAAATTGAGAAATTCTTGATGACGATGCCGGAATTTACACTGAGTAAGGACTTGTCCGGAAGCAATATCAAGGGCTGCAAATAACGTAGTGGTCCCATGTCGCTTGTAGTCGTGTGTTACTCCTTCCACATATCCAAGTCCAAGGGGTAACATAGGCTGAGTTCGGTCGAGGGCTTGAATTTGGCTTTTTTCGTCAACGCACAGAACCATTGCTTTATCAGGAGGATTCAGATAGAGCCCCACAATATCACGAACCTTTTCGACAAAGAACGGATCGGCCGAAAGCTTGAAATGCTTTTGCCTATGGGGTTGAATCCCAAAGGCGTTCCAAACCCGATTTACTGTAGATTTCGACAACTTTGTTTCCTTGGCGATGGAACGGCACGTCCAGTGTGTCACGTTCTTGGGCTTCTTATTCAGTGTTTTTCGAATCAGTTGGGCAATGTGCTCATCGCTTATTGATCGAGGGCCCCCTGGTTTTGGCTCGTCATAGAGGCCAATAAGCCCTTGCTGGATGAACCGTTTACGCCACATTCCAACAACGGCGCCTGAAAGGTCAATTCTCTGAGCTATTGTCGTATTACTAAATCCTTCTGCTGCCATGAGAATGATCTGTGCACGTCTCACGAGGCCATGGGGAAGGGATCGTGATCGCGCAATTGACTGGAGTTGTGTCTTGACATCTTGTGATAAATCGATAGGCTGAACAGGTCTTCCACGAGACATAAGCTTCTCCTTTCGGTTTTAGGAGAAGCCTACCATATAATCATTAATTATTCAAGTTATTCTTGGGACAAGACACTAGATGAACTAGCCTCAGAGGAAGTCCTGTACTTTCTGAATCAAGTTACAGAAGGCAGGAAACCACAAACCAGGCGTACCCGCTACTCCCATCTGTCGGCGTTCTTCAATTTCATCAGAAACAATGTGGATCACAGTTTCCAAAATCCATGCGACACGGCT
>JABXGY010000222.1 GCA_016550395.1 archaeon
CGTTGATTCCCAATATTCTGATGGATCGATTGCAGCTGCTGACAGAGATCGGGCTTACCGTACTCGTTTAGCACGGGCAGGAAGAATTCGTATTCGTCAAATGCAAATTCGAAATAAACTCTTGAGCATGGGGCATCCGCTTTCGCAAAGAACGACAAGTGCTACAATAGCCTATTAACAATGCTGAAATAATTTCTGAAGTTAGCAAGTTCACCGAAACTTTATCTTTACGATAAGGATACTGGATTATTCTAAGTGGATAATACTATGGTCATAACGATCTACACTGAATACCTGATCTCTACATCCAATACTCGGTACAATAAGTGAGCTATTTTACTATGCCAAGCAGCTCGCCACTTATCCCGTGTACTCCGGGACTATTTCAAGGTACAACTGTTTACTGCTGAAGGAAGAAGTTAGAAAAGTATCGAATTTCTATTCTTTAATTGAAAGGAGTGGAAATATCAGTTCTTTCAACCGTCTGACACTTTCTTTTACTATTCGTCCTACTCGTTTATAATCAATTTGTGATAAGCTAGGTACTTTATCATCATGGAGTTGGATAGGAGGTTCTAATCCGGTAATTTGAGTAAAAAGTTCCTGCCAGCTTTTTGGGATGTCATTACTAATCTTGAATCCTGCTATGTTAGCTAAAATGATTGTCCAACATCTTGGAACTGAATGATATGAATAGCCCCCGCCTCCAACAGCAACTAACCGTCCGTTTGAATACTGGTGTGCAAGTTGATGAATACGATTACTGATTTCCGCAAATGTTTGTGTAGTGAGTAGTAAGTGTCCAAGTTGATCTTGAAAGTGAGTATCAACACCGTTTTGCATTACAATGACCATGGGCTTGTATGCATCAATGATTGGTGGGACAATAGCCTCAAAAGCTTCAAGGTATTGCTCATCCTGAACATATGGAGGCAGTGGGAGGTTAACCGTGTAACCTCTGCCCTCCCCGTCTCCTATTTCCTCAATAAATCCCGACTGCGGAAATAGTATTCGTCCTGATTCATGAATTGAAAGGGTAAGTACACCCGGATCATTATAGAATTGTTCCTGTACCCCATCACCATGGTGGACATCAATATCAAGGTAAAGAATGCGTTGTACTTTGTAGTGTTCTTGTAAATAACGGCAGGCAATGGCCACATCATTAAAAATACAGAAGCCAGCTGCTCGATCTGTATGCGCATGATGGAGTCCACCACCAGGATTCCAGCTATGCTCTGCCTGTCCCTCCATTACTGCATCAACTGCAGCAAGAGTGGCTCCAACCTTGAGCCGAGCAACATCATATGCCCCGGGAAATGCGAAGGTATCATTGCTATCCAGTTGAGAATATTTTTCTTGGGTACTTAACCTACGTATCTGATCAATATATTCGTGAGAATGAATCAATGCTAATTGATCATCGGTTGCGGGTCTGAATTGGGGTTCACTCATTCCTGGAGCCTTCAAAAGCCCTAGAGCTTTACTGAGCTCGTAGTGAAGTAAAATCCGCTCTGGATGGAGTGGATGATTTGGTCCTAAATCATAGTCCATAAAACGTTCATCATAGAAGACTGCAACAGAGTCTGTCACAACTGCTCACTTCAAAGATAATTGACTGGCTATTTTCCTGAGCTAGTGCTTCTTCGACAATGAAAAATATATCCTTAGTTTGAGTTAGCCACCATGTCGATGGATTTCGTCCTCTAGTCCCTTTATTGAGGCGGTTAGTCGTAATCTTTCTTTTACGTACTCTTCGCCATTTATTTGGCCTTGCTGGATTCTTTTATCTAGGTCAGCCAATTCTTGGTTTAATTTTGTTATTCGTTCTTGAAGCTGGTCAACATAATTCACAGTACCAGTGTTAACTCCCATCTGAGCTGGAGTGTAGGTGCCCACAATAATTCCGTCTTCAATTCGAAGGATTCGGCGAGTCGCTGCTGCAACTATGGGATTGTGGGTGACCATTATGATGGTTTTATCGTATTCACGGTTAATCCGCAACAAATAATCTACAATAATGCGACTTGTTTCAGAATCCAATTCTCCTGTTGGTTCATCTGCTAAAAGGATAGGAGGATCGTTGGCAAGAGCTGCAGCAATTGCTACGCGTTGTTGTTGTCCCCCACTTAACTCATCGGGTTTATGCTGTAATCGATCCGATAAATCTACAATTTGCAGTAGTTCTCTAGCTCGTTGTTTTCGGGTATCTCGGTCTGTTTCGTTAAAGATCATAGGTAATTCAACATTTTCTAGAGCTGTCAGAGTGGGAATTAGGTTCAGGTTTTGAAAGATATGACCAACGACTCTGCGACGATAATTGACCAATTCTGACAGGGGAGTAAAACCAAGTGATACATCATCGACCATGATTGTGCCAGCATTCGCTCGGTCTAGTCCTCCAAGAATATTCAGTAAAGTTGTTTTACCTGATCCTGAGGGACCCATTATTGAGATCATCTCACCACGATCAACTTCTAAGGAGAGGCCTCGAAGAGCTGCAATTTCGATATCACCCATCCGATAAACTCTCACAATATCAGTACAAGATATGAATGCCATGATTTATCCCTGCCTAAGCGCCTCGGCTCCTCTTTGTGCACGGCGAGTTGCCTGTAAAACCGGAATTAATGCAAAAATGACTAGAAGAATGATCAACCCTGTAAATTGTAAGATAAGGATTGGAGAAAGAAGGATGGATATAGAACGTGGTGTAAAAGCATCCAAAGCTGCTATGTTATTTAGTTGAGCATAGGAAGCAACTAATCCTGTGAATCCACCAATTAAAAGGGCAAATGAAATCCACAATATCGTTTCTCCTAGCAGAAGTATACGGATTTGTTGTTTTGAGGATCCTCGGGCTGCCATTAAAGCAAGTTCCCGGTCTTTTTCCTTTAACGAGGCTGTTATAATAATGGTTGTTCCAAAAGAAGCTAGTAAGAATGAAAATAGTACCTCAATCTGTAAAATATTCCCTGGAGCACTAAGTATCGGATTAATTGAATACTCGATAAGTCGGTTTTGAAGCGAGTCGACAATTGCTACATAAGGATGCGTTTGAACTTCTGCGATGATGTCATTTACTTTCGACTGTGTAACGGCTCGTATTAATAGTTGACAAGACGAGTTACTAAGGATTTCGAGTTCTTCAAGTACTTCAACGGAAACCAGAGAATAGTCGCCACGAGGTGAAATCGTTTCTATAACTGGAAATTCGGCAGGTCCGAAAAATCCTCCCACTATTAGTGAAATTGAATTCTCTCCTCTCCACACATCAAGAGAGTCTCCAATTCGTAATGCTCGGGTCGCTGCAACTCCCTTTTGAAGTATAATTGTATGATTATTGTTACTTAGTGCATTGAATGCTTCGGTTGATGGAACCCCGCTAAACCAATTTTCTTCATAATAAGCTGACTGATACCAATCGCTTGCGTTAATTGCTCGAAGGCCAATATCCCATACTGGATCAATTTTAACAAAAGTCCAAAACTCAGCAGTAACCGATTGTACACCTGAAATGTTTTTAACAAAAGGAATTAAAGTAGGGGCTTTGAAGGCAGGAACAATTGATGCTGCAATATCTGATCCAACATCTGCGTAGGATGAACGGTAAATATAGTCTTGCTCGCTTGCAAGCACTGATAATGTTTGAAATCCATATCCTATCACGAGAGCCAACATAAAGACGATCGCTGCTGTCCTGGCTGGGCTCCGTTTAATACTCTTTGTAGCGAGTACACCAATGCCTCCTATAATGCGTTGCATTAGCTTTTCAGATGCTTGATAGATAATCTGACTTCCCTGAATGAGGATTTTACTTAGTCCATAAAGGAAGAGCAAGAGTGCAATTGGTGTTAGCATTAAATCAAAAATGTACCATGTTGATAATAAAATCAACATAATTAATGATGGGGTACCTATCCCCAAAATTATGGTGAGGGGATTAATACCAGTTAACCACATGATGATTTTATAAATGCCAGCAATTAACGCGATCCAAACTACTGTTCTATTGTATTCGCTTGGGTGCGTTGTTGGACTATATTCTCTCAATGCTTCAATTGTTGGTATTTTAGTGGAATGGTTAGCTGAAGAATAGATGGAGAGAAGTGCCATAAGGCAAGCAAAAAGCAAGATCACTATGATGAGTGGTATTGAGAAATCTGAAGCGGGTTTAATAATTGTGATTGGCCCTAAGAGTATAGGTAAGATGAGAAAGGCTATTACAATACTAAGTACCCCAGCTAGTAGGCCAATTAATAATGCTTCAGTAAGAAAGATACGTAATACTGTTTTTCGCTTTGCTCCTTTCGTCACTAGTAAACCAATTTCCCTACGTCTAAAATTGAATGTAACATCACTCATGGTTACTCCTAAATAAAGAGCAATGAAGAAGATCGGTATTGAAGAACTGAGGAACATGATAACCATATTCAATGATTCTTCAGTAATGATGTCAATATTTTCTTTCAAATTATTGAACAAGTAGCTATATGAAAGTTCAGCGATTTCGCGTATCTCCGTATCGACGCTAGTCAACCTTACAAATGATCCCTGAACATCAAAGGGATTGATTATAGCAGATCTGTCTAGCATTATCATGATACTATGTTCAAATGCATGAGGAAGTGGATAGCCAAGTAAAAGATGGTGTGTTATTTGAATTTCAGGGGCAAATGTTAGAGGCCAGCTAGTAATGTAAAGGTCATGATCTGGAGTATTTTTCCAAACTTCGGGATCCTCAACAAGAATTTTTAAAGCTTGATCTGTTAAGGTGACAAATCCTGCGACCTGTAATGTGAGATTTCGAGGATAGTCATAGGGTTCATGAAATTCGGTAGAATAAGGTACAATAACTCTAAAAGTTAAATTAAATATGTCGCAGAGGTTGAAATTCGGTCGCCTGGTCGATGAATTCACAATCCAGACCTGGTTGGGTCCTAAGGTGCTGTTCCCTGAAAGAAGTTTGATTCCATTGTAGGCAAGTGAGTCGTTTTCAATTCCAGTAAATACTTCCCATCGCGAAGATTCTATATTCGGACCCCAATACTCGTGTCTTTGAACTCTTGTAACAATTTCGGTGTGTTGAACTACGTCATTTTGACTTATTTTAGCTTTGAGTTCTATTAGTTCCAGCGGGTATTGCTTGTAGAAGAATGAGGTCATTTCCATATCGAATGGTGACTCAGCAAAGGCATTGTCAACCATTCCCAAAAAGAGTGCGTTTGTACCTAAGGTGATTGTAGCAAAAGTTGTTGAAGAGATGAAGACGCCTCCGAAGAGAATAACGAAGAGCAATTTACTTCGTATAATTCGTTTGAAGGCGTATCCGATCATTTTTAGGCACCAGTGAAATTGTTTGGAGAAAATGATTCGAATTGGATTACCCTAATAAGAATTTATATAAATTTGATTATCGGTGCATTTCTTTCATTACAAATGGGTGCCCTGAATGTCAACTGAGGAATCAGATTTTGAACGGGTAAGTGAGATGATAAAAGAAAAACCGAAACGCTCTTTCAAAGATTCCTTTTTACTAATTCTTGCTGCTATCCTAATTTTAGCCGGTGGTGCTTGGCAGTATCATGTTTTGATTGATTTATTACTCTTTATTCCAGAAGAACTGGTTCCTATTGTCTTATTACAAGCAGTAGAGGGATTTTATTTTGGTGTTCTCATGGCTGCGCTGTTGTTTGTAAGTAGTGCTGTGATGTATCTAGTGAATCAAAAGATTGGTGCAGTTGGGGGGTTAATTTGTTCAGGTATTGGCTTCTTTGTCCATGGGTCGGGTTTTGTGATTGGGCCCATTCTTGGGTTGATCGCTGGGTTTGACATACTAATGGTCAGCAAACCACCTGAAGTTGGAGATCCGAATGAAATTCTCTAATTTCTTGATAACGGTCTCTTCATGATACCACTTTCCATTACAATCAAATTTCTTACTTGTTAGGATTTTTTGTAATTCTTGTGGCTACTATAAATCCAGGAAAACTGAAAGAAACAAGGATTTCTGTAATAATCTAGAAGAATATAAAAATCTCGAATGGTGAATAAGGCATGAAAGGTGTGGAGACTCACTATATTGTGGGTCTACCTGTGGTTCCAGGCGTGGTGTACTACTCTGGCGACTAATCAGCAGACCAATGGTAAGACAGCAACTGTTATGTCGACACAAGTCATGAAGGTCAAGACTCCGATTTTTAAGCTGATAGTTGCTGGCGAAGGAGGAGTGGGGAAGACCAGCATCATCCACAGATATATCACTGGA
>JABXGY010000223.1 GCA_016550395.1 archaeon
AAAATCATCAAACGGTTCAGGTCTACTTCAAAGGGTCGAGGAAATACGCCAAGAAGGCTTACTCGCCCCCCTGCTGTAAGTACTTCGAAGGCAGTGACAAGTCCATCAGGATGACCACTCATTTCTACTGAAACATCTACACCGTTTCCATCTGTAGCATCATGAATGGCTTTGACAATGGTTTCACGTTCTAACTCCCGAGCACTGAAGACTTCGTCGGCACCCATCGCTTTAGCCAGTTCCATCCGTGTTTTGTTTCTTCCACCCGCAGTTGCAAATACCCTATCTGCGCCTAGTTCTTTTGCCACAGCAACAGCCATTAACCCAATTGGACCCATGCCAATTACTGCAACATTGCGTCCAGCAATGTCTTCTACATTGTTAATTGGCAGCAACGTCTGGACAGCATTACCTAGGGGTTCCTGTATTGCCCCGATAACCGGATCTAAATGAGTATCATTTTTCCAAGCATTGTGAGCAGGAATCGATACATATTCAGCAAATACGCCATCACGATCAACTCCCAAGATAGTCATATGTTGACAGACATGTTCACGCCCAGTTAGACATTGCAGACATGTTCGATCGACAATATGAGTTTCTGCTGAGACCATATTCCCAATACTAATGTGATCGACCTTTTTTCCAACCTCCACAACCTTCCCTGACATTTCATGACCCATGACGAGTGGAGGTTTAATTCGATTTGCCGCCCATTCATTCCATTCATAGATGTGAACATCGGTTCCGCAAATCGCAGCACCTTGTACCTCAACGAGAACATCAGTTTCCTCAATGTCAGGTTTCCCCACAGTGCCCCGTTCAACACCAGGTCCTAGGGTTTTTTTCAAAAAGGCTTCCATGGTCACGATCATCTCGAAATTGATTACTAACGTGGAGGTTAATTGTGAGTGCTATTTGTTTCTTTGTGTTGGATTAAAAGCCACAATAAACAGTTAAACTCATCTTTTGATGCTTAGTTCAACTCCATCATTCCCCACGATAATAATGCGACTTGTATACTCTCCTGATTCACGAACATACTCAAGATAATCTTGCACTTCATCACTTCTACGGACAACATTGTCAGCGATGACCATGCTACCTCGAAATAGGTGGGGTTCTGATGCTTTCAAATAACTCAGGTATTGGGTTTTGATTGCATCAAGAAAAACCAGATCGAACTCTCCATTAAGTGTAGGTAGTATCTCAAGGGCATCCCCTATGAGTACTTCCACCGTTGGTTCAATAGCTGCACGTCTAATATTCTCCTTAGCTTCTTTTGCGTATTTTGGGTTGATTTCAATTGTTGTAATACTGGTCCAGGAAGGCAATTCCTTGCCCATTAGAATGGCTGAATAACCTACATTTGTGCCAACTTCCAGAATTCGTCTCGGATGAAATTCGCGGGCTAGACGGACTAGAATTTGACCTCGTTGTCTGCCAATTATATTGTGATTCTGTGATGCTTCAATTTGTTGGAGCACCCTTTCTGCTTCATTTGTACTCAATTTCACTATCCCTCAGAGAGAGGAAAATACGCTATTTATCCCCATCTTTTTATCTTTCCATGATTCAAAATCTTATCGATAACCCTGCTTAGAGGTAAAGAGAAAATCATTAGAACTTAAACACAAAAATGAGGGTGATATGGAGGCTGATTTATTGTTTTTACGAAAACTCATGGATTGTAAGGTCATCACCGCGTTAGATGGTACCATTCTTCGTGAACTCCTAAATCCCCTTCATGACGGTAGTAGATTTCATCTAGGGTACAGTATTGCTCATGCTATTATCCCAGTTGGAAAAACGTCTTTGCCACATCGCCTCATAAAAGCGTCAGAGGTATATTACATTCTTGAGGGCAGAGGTCTTATGCACGTTGATGCTGAAACGAAGGAGGTAGGTCCGGGTTCACTCATATACATTCCACCAATGACCACACAGTTTTTAGAAAATACAGGTACCACAAATATTGTCTTTCTTTGTATCGTTGATCCTTATTGGCGACCTGATGATGAAGAATTAGTAGAAGTAGACGAGTAATATAATCTGATGTGGCTATAAATCCAATTCCGAAAAAAGAGAAGGTTTTTACTTAGAACATTGGGAACATGAAGTTAGGTGAGGTTTATGGCACAAAACATTCGTCAATTTATTCGAGGTGAATTATTTTTTCTGGCTGGCGTAGGAATTGCCCTGATTGGGGGTGTTCTCCTCTCTTTGATCCCAGCAATATACTATATTCTCGCTTTTATTGGACTGGCACTCTCATTGTATGGGGCCTATATTTTAATTATTGAGGGGATTTTTACGGGCACGGAATTTGCTGCTAATAGAATATTGAGTGGCAGTGGTATTCTTCTATTAATAGGGTTTAGTTTCTATCTTGTTCCCTTTGTATTGGGTTGGCCGATTATGTTTCCTGTGGGTCAGGGTCAATCTTCCTTTTTTGGTCCAAGTCTGACTCTGATGTTTAACGGAATGTTACAAATGGGGCTTGCATTACTTAGTATTGTAGTGGTAATTCCGGATGTTTATCGTCAATCAAAAATGAAATCCGAGGAACGAATCCGAAAACCTGGACAGGTACACTCCTATCAAGCAATTGTCGCAGCTCAAGAACCACCAAAAAAGAAACAACAATCAGAAAATAGCTAAAAAAGGAAAAGTAGAAGTGGAATCCAGCGATCCACACTTCTTTATGCCTCTTTATGACAGAACCACCAGTCATAACATTCATAGTCTTTCAGACGTTGTTTAGCTGCTTTGACATCCGATGCGGGGGGCACAATTACCCGGTCTTTGATGAGTTCATTCTCGGGCCAATTCGCTGGCATCGCAACACCCTTCTCATCGGCAATCTGAAAGGCTTTGATCACGCGTAAGATTTCAT
>JABXGY010000224.1 GCA_016550395.1 archaeon
AAACCAAAAAAGATGAGAATTGTAGATTTTCATATACATGTGGGAAAACGTGAACATTGGAATCCCGCAATACACAAGCTCTTCAAGAAACTAAATCCAGGCCTTTATGAGATACAAAATGAAATCATGACACCTGAAAATATCATTGCTTTGTTAGATGATAATAGTGTGGATTGGGCAATTATTTTAGCTGAAGTCTCACCCAAGGTCACTGGTGTAGTTACCAACGAGTTCATCGCTGAGTTTTGTAAAAACCAACATGATCGCCTTATTCCTTTTTGCTCCATTGATCCCACTGAAGATCAAGACCCTAAAGGCACTCTCGAACATGCTATCAAGGATCTTGGTATGCGAGGTTTGAAGCTTTATCCCACTTATCAACACTTTTATCCGAATGCGTATGCGACCTCCCAACGAATGGAAGGATTATGTGAATTATATGAAAAAGCGGAGAGTCTTGGTATTCCTGTGATGTTTCATACTGGGACCAGTATTTTCCCAGGTGCCCGGCTGAAATATGGAAATCCATTATTCTTGGATGATGTAGCGTCCGATTTTCCAAAAATGCCAGTCATTATCGTACATGGTGGTAGAGGTCCTTGGTTTGATATGGCATTTTATGTTACCCGGCTCCACTCCAATGTATTCCTCGAAATTTCTGGTTTGCCTCCCAGGAATTTGCTACGATATTTCCCTCAATTAGAAGTAATCGCCGAAAGAGTGCTTTTTGGTAGTGACTGGCCAGGGGTTCCGAGTATAGCCGAGAACATTGAAATTATTCAAAGCCTCGAAATCAGTGAAAAAGCAAAAGCCCAAATTCTTGGTGAGAACGCTATAAAACTACTTGAACTTGAATCTTAGTACCATCATTGATTATTGGTTACTTCGGTCTTGTAAAGATAGTGACCAATGTGCAAGAACCTTCGTGGATACATTGATCACAGGTAATATCAGTTTCAACCTCAGCGGTTGGTAAAATCAGAACCTCAAAACCAAGTTCTTCATAATTGGTCTTGTATTCGGCGACCCTAACTTCTTCAACACTAAAGCGTTTAGTCCATCCCTGTTTTTCTAATTCTTTATCTGTTATCTTGGACATTGTAATCAACCTATTTGAGAGTCGATGTAGTTAGTTTAGAAGAGGTCATCAAGTTCGTCCTCACCGGGCATTTTACCGTGATCTTGGACATATTGTTGGAGAAGTTCCGTTTCTCGTTGAGTGTACATCGGATCTTCTTCGAATTTGAAAAGTTTGGCATTTGGTTGAAGGGTCAGTTGTTCTTTCAAGGTTGATTGAAGGTTTGCTGTACCTTTGATAATTAGAATCGTTTTTTCTTGGTCAGCAAGCGTGAAGACACCGGGTCCTTGTGGAATTGACTGAATATGCTCGACATCAAAGAGAATCCAGGCCTCGGGTGGTGGGGTTGGTGGAGTAATTTTGAGGCGAAGTTCACATTGAAGACACCGCTGAGCTTCCTTTATTGCCAGTTCCTTTGAAAGTGTTAACTCAACTTCGTCGAAAGAAGTAAGGCGGTTGTCTAGCGAAAGGAGTGGTAATTCCGCTCTACTCCATTTATAAAAGCCTTCATCACGCCCAATATGGTGTGTAACAACAGGTTCTTCCGCAATTACTTCGAGAAGTGTTCCAGTTCCTCCTAAAAAGGCGTCAATTTGAGAAGCTGCTTGGCGACCGGTTGCCATCGCTTCAACTACCGATGTGGGTTCCGTGGCAACATCCCCCGCTGTAAATATTCCACTCACTTGTGTTTCCCAAGTGTTTTCCGTTGTGGCTAGTGTTCCACTTTCAGTTTGCGGCAAGTCTAGTCCTTTACTAATTTTCGTTAGGTCAACTGATTGGCCAACGGCAAGGAAGACTGTATCAGCAGCAATGGTTTGAGAAGTTTCTTCGTCAAAACTGGGATTGAAACAACCCGTCTCATCAAAAACACAGGTGCACTTCACTAGTTTTACCCCAACGACTTTTCCATCTTCTCCTAGAATACATTGAGGACCCCAGGAATTATGGAGTTCCACGCCTTCCTCAACAGCCTCCACAATTTCCCATTCATGAGCTGGCATTTCGTCACTGGCTTCTAGACAGGTGAGTTTTACATTTTCGGCACCCAACCGGATAGAGGTACGGGCAACATCAATGGCTACACTTCCCCCACCAATAATGATAACTTGTTTACCCGATGCTGTTTTTTCCCCTGAATTCACCTTTCTTAGAAAATCTAATCCCCCATACACACCATGGAGATCATGACCTTCAATAGGAAGGTGTTTGCTGGTTTGGGTACCAATAGCAATAAGAATAGCATCAAAGTCATCTTTTATTTTCGGAATTGTGATTTTTTCTCCGATTGGCGTATCTGTTTGGATCTTTACACCCATCTTAATAAGAACTTGGATGTCGGTATCTAAAACCTCGCGTGGTAGGCGATATGTTGGAATTCCGTAACGAAGCATTCCTCCAGGTTCTTGTTGTTCCTCAAAGATAGTAATATCGTGCCCTAATCGAGATAAGAAATAAGCAGCACTCAATCCAGCGGGACCAGATCCAACCACTGCCACTCGCTTACCAGTTGAGGAAGCCACTGACAAATCTGGCTTCCATTTACCAGTATCATTCTCAACAGCGACGCGTTTGAGCCCCATAATGCATAAGGCGCCATTGAGATCATTTCGACGGCATTTTTCTTCACAGGGATGGTGACATATATGGGCTAGTACGGATGGAAGGGCTGCCTTCTCCCGAATAACAGCCGTAGCTTGAGAGTAATCACCAGCGGCCACTAATCGGATATATCGTGGGATATCGATTTCCAACGGACAATTATTAACACAAGGTAACAAAACGCCTTCTCGATCAGCCCAAATGACTTCCTTATCCAACAGAGCCCCGGTGGGACAAACTTCGACACAGGCACCACAAAATTTGCAGCCAGACTCACCTAGACTCTGAGCCGTCGTTCCAACGATTAATTGCTCACCGTCAAAAGCCATCCCTATCGCATCGACGCCACGAAGGTTACTACACGCCCTAATGCATCGAGTGCATCCAATACATAGATTATAATCTCTGACTATTAGTGGTTCATCCTCGATTTTCGGAAGTTTTTGAGGTTTGTAGCGAGGGGTATCCTCCCTGATACCTACATACTCCGCAACTTTTTGAAGTTCACATCGACCAAATTTCTCACAACAACGTTCATCAACTGGAACATTAGGTGGACAGGGTTCACGACTGCATCCTTCTCGTTGAGTACAGGTTAAACATGCATGGGGGTGATTGGCAAGTATTAATGATAACTTTTGTTGACGGTGGGCTAGTATTTCTGACGTTTCAGTGAATACAACCATTCCTTCCTCAACTTCTGTATCACAGGCATGATGAAGACCTTCACGCCCCTCGATTTGAATTGCACAGAGACCACATCCCTCATATTCAGTTTCTTGCCTAACATTCTTAATCAGTTGTGTACCCCTGAAGACATTACCAGTGGTCTTTATTCCCACTCCTGAAGGTAAATCTGGATGATAACACAAGCGAGGAATGTAAATATCAACAGAATCAGCTGCAGTTAAGATTGTGGACCCACTTTCGGCTTCGACGTTTATACCATTTATTGTAAGTTTGACCATTTATGATTCCACCTTCAGATGGG
>JABXGY010000225.1 GCA_016550395.1 archaeon
ACTGAAGCGAGGACCCTGATTTCGGGATACTCTGTTGAACGACCCACTCGGGCAAAGTAATGGATAAGGTCTAATGCTACTCGGACGCCAATGACGAGGAGTAACAAAGACATGAATATGAGGAAGATAGTGTATTGGACTTCAATGGTGGCGATAAGATCTGCAACCACTTGTGAAGGTACCATCGGATTAAAGATTAATAATAGGGCATCGCGAATTTGCCCCCAACTTCCGACTCCGGATGCAGAGGACTGAAACAAGAGAGCAAGAAATCGCATGTTCTCAAGGAAAATAAAAGTTAGTACAACATAAGATCCGATAAATAGGGCAACCTTATATCCAGCAACAAGGTAGCGGCTTGGATAGCGTTGATTTCCCACTCGTCCACTCATCCAAACTAGATTCAGGACTTTTGATTCATAGGGTAATCCTGCAAATGCAATGATGAAGGCTAATGGGATGCCGATAAAGAAGAGCAGCCCATTGAGTGTGAAGGTGTTCCACCAGGAGACACCAGCCTTGTTTATATACATGACATCTAATATTTTCCAGTCCAAGAACATGTTTTGGACGCCGAATACACCAATGGCAATTACTATCACAATAACAATAATGATGATGATTCCAGCCAGAAGTTTTCGTCGAGGTCCGTTAATTCTTATGGTTCGTCGTGATTCATATTCCAATATGCTGACACCTTTCTAGAAAACATTAATCTGAATGAGGTTATTGGGATTATCATAGAAATACGGGCTTAAGACTTTTGAGTTGCAGCTAGAAGGATGAGAGTTGCAAAAGGGTTAAGTTCATCTTTTTTTTACACTGTCAATGATAGGTGCATACCCATGCGACAAAAACTCGTCGTTTCTATTTCAGGTAAAGGTGGTACAGGGAAGACTACTATTACGACTCTCCTTCTTCGAACTCTCTTAACACATACGAAACATGCCCTACTTGTCGTGGATGCAGACCCTGTGATGAACCTTCCGGCAATGCTGAACATCGACATCGAAACATCAGTTGGAGAGGCTGCTACACAACTACGGCAGGATATCGATGCTGGTTCGATTCCCGCTGCAAGTTCGAAGCAAGATCGTTTGGAAAGTGAGGTCTATGAAGCGTTAGTCGAAGGAGATAAATTTGATTTACTCGCAATGGGTCGCACCGAAGGTGAGGGGTGTTACTGCTTCGTTAATCGAGTGCTTACGCAAATCCTGGATACTATTACTGCTAATTATGATGTGACACTTCTTGATATGAGTGCAGGCCTCGAGCATCTCAGTCGTCGAACAGATCGTAACGTAGACGTACTCATTATTGTTATTGACACCTCGAAAATGGCCTTTGATGCTGCTGTCCGTATTCGTGATCTTTCGAAAGAAGTACATATCGATTTCAAAAGGATCTGGGTGATTGCGAACAGATTTCCACCAAAACTTATTGATGAGTCAGCTAAAGATATTGAACGAAGATTAAACGAAGTGGGTCTTGACCTCGCTGGTATAGTACCTGCTGATGATGATATTGTAGCTTATAATTTGAAAGGTCGATCATTATTAGAACTACCTGAGAATCACCCTGCGGTTACAGCGGTTGATAAGATTGCCAAACGAATAGGATTACTCAGTGAGGAAAGCCTTCTAGAATTATTGGGTCGAGCTCCCGCTTAATGAATGAACAGGCTTTGGGCACAAAGTAAAGCTACATCACAAGTCTTTTCTAATTGTTTAGAGAGGAAAGTGTGGGAATTATCGAGGTAAATAACGGAAGGCGGTAATGAATGCCATCAGAAATTTTTCTTGCGAATGGGAGTAACCGAACCAAAGCTATCAATCAGCTGCTTGAGCAATTTCAATTAAAGCAATTTAAAGGAGGGCAGCTTGCATTAAAAGCAAATTATAACAGCGCTGACCCCTTTCCTGCCCAAACACACTTGGACACGTTAAAGCATTTAGTGAGTGAGCTGCACAAAGCTGGACCCTCAGAGATCATCATGGGAGAACGCAGTGGTATGGGAGACACCGAACAGGTATTGACACAAAGTGGTGTCATAGATTTAGCGAACAAACTAAAATTCAAGGTTCAGGTGCTCAATGACCTTCATATTGCTGAATGGGTTCATTGTGATGTTGATGGGTCTCATTGGGACCGAGGTTTTCTGATGGCACGACTCTTTATGGACGCAGAGGCTGTGGTACAAACCTGCTGTTTGAAAACCCACAAATTTGGTGGTCATTTCACTTTATCTCTCAAAAATTCTGTGGGCATGGTGGCGCGTTATAATCCACAGGATGGGTACGATTTCATGGGTGAATTGCATGGTTCGCCTCATCAACGCGAAATGATCGCTGAAATCAATACCGCCTATGAACCACAACTCATCCTTATGGACGGTATCGATGCCTTTGTTCAAGGTGGTCCTGCGATTGGTGATAAGGTGAGTCCGAATGTAGTTCTTGCAGCCACTGACCGTGTAGCGCTAGATGCCGTGGGTGTTGCCATTCTCCGCCATTATCGAACCACACAAGAAGTCGAAGCAGGGCCTATATTTCAACAAGCTCAACTTGCCAGGGCAATTGAGTTAGGACTTGGGGCTCGTTCGTTAAAGGATATCAAACTCGTTCCTCTTGATGAGTCTACAGAAAAATTATCTGAGGAAATTTTAGTTCAATTTGCTAAATAAATCAGAGCATCACTTACAACCAATTGAATTTAGCAATAAATTGGATAATGATGTATTCGCAATCGGAGTAAAGCATTGCAATAGTTAGGAGCAGACTTTTATTTCGATTTTCAAGAGGTTTTCTTAGGCTTTGCCTAATTCCAGTAAGGGGTTTGATAAAACATGGGCTTTCTTGATCGATTAAAAACTCCCAAAGGTACGGTTACTGTAAGATTTGATAATGAATATCAAAGCCTCAGACAAGGTCTCACAGGGACGATGAATGTCTCATCATCTGAGGAATTTGATGCAGAAGAAATACGTCTTGAGATCTGGGTGACGGAGTGGGTTCAGGCTACTGAACAGAGAAAACAAGGAGAACAGACTATCACTGTAAGTGCGCAGCAAAATAGCGTTCTCCACAAAGGAAAACACTCAGTTTATGGACAAATGCAATTTACTGATGGATTTGCTCAAGATATTCCCTTCAACATCCATTTGCCACCCGGAATTCCACCCACCTATCAAAGTCAAAATGCACGGACAACGTGGATGTTGAAAGGTGTTATTGCAGTTAAAGGTCGACCTGATATAACCGGTCATGATATGGAGATCAAAGTTACCTACTAGTCAGTTTCACTTTTTTCATGGAATCGACGTAGGAGTGCAATAACCTCCTCTTCAGGTACATCATACCAGTTCTGATAAGCATCCGCGACAGCAAACACGTAAGCTGATCCAACATGCGGACAAATTAGTGTATCAACTTGGTCACGGACTCGTGACACAGCACCAGCTGAACCAGTAGGAACGGCAACAATAAGTTTCTTAGGATCTCGAGCACGAACCGATTGAATTGCTGCCAGCATCGTAAAGCCTGAAGCCAAACCATCATCTACTAAAATTACAATCCTATCATCAGGGTTTTGTTGACCAACCAATCCCTTGTAAGCGGTTTGTCGAGTTTCGATTTGGGTTTTGGTTCGTTGAATCACAGATTGAATTTGAGACTGGCTTAACCCTAAATGAGCCACAAGTGGTTCATTCAGTATCACAGTTCCCAGAGAGCTGATTGCCCCGAATCCTGCTTCTGGATTATATGGAATCTGTAGTTTTCTCACGATTAACAAGTCTAGGTTGGCACTTAAGGTCTCCGCGATGGGTACAGCTACAGCAAGTCCTCCGTTGGGAATCGCTAATACAAGTGCTGTTTCTTGGAGGTTTAAAGCAGCTATTTTTTGAGCTAGTATTTTTCCCGCTGCAACGCGATCTGAATAAGGTTTGGTCATTATAGCCACCTAAGACGTTGATTCAAGATTCAGTGATTATAAATCTAATAATGACAGGAAAAGCTTTTGTGAATTTACCTCGAGTAGCAAAGGGAGTTGAATCATGCTTGAAGAACCCTTACCTGCAGATTCATTCAGGCTAAGGATAAGATTTCAACTCCAGAAATTATCCACATTCATTCGTTTACTAGTCAAAGATCGACGATTTCTTCCTCTCGTTGTTAGCCTCTTTATAGGATTTGTAGTGAAAGCTTTAATTTTTCTTTGGAGTTTGTTGGTGGTGGAAACTTCACTTCTTGTTTCTGGTCTGCCAACACATGGAGTACTCATTGGAGTTGGTAATCCTCTGATACTGGAACACTATGATGATTGGGTTTGGTATTATTATCCCTTTGCCACCCGGTTCATTGAAGGTTATCTTCCCTATACACCTGAGCTCTACGAAATCGTACCGGGTCATCAAAGTTACCTGTATCCACCATTTTTTCTGTACAGTCTCGTCACATTCTTACTCTTTCCTGGAAGTTACAGTTTAGTACTTGGTATAGTCTTCTTTGACTTAATTTCAGGCATCTGCCTTTTTCTGATAACATACCGAATAAGCCACTCCATCTTCCGAGCCAGTCTCGCAGCAGTTCTTTACTTTCTCAATCCGATTGCCCTCTGGTGGACAGATTTCCTTTGGTTTGCTGAAGCCGTATTTACTACCTTTTTGATCATCAGCATTCTCTTTCTCGTTGAAGAACAACACCCACTCGCAAGCGTATTTATGGCTCTAGCAACAATGACCAAACAGGTCGCTGTCATTTTCGTTCCTGTCATCTTCATCTTTGCCTATCGGAAAAACTTTCGAACTCTGACACAATCTCTCATTGTATTTTGTAGCATTATACTAGTGATTTCACTACCATACCTCATCCTAATGCCCTTTGACTACATCTCAACTATTATTGGACCTGCTGGCCCCCCTCTTTATTCGGGCATAATGCCGCCCCCAAATATGCCAGTGCCCTTATTTGCATCCTTTTGGTTTTTGCCAGTTACCATCCGTGACTTTATTGCTTTCATAGTTTACAGTTATATGCCCCTCATCATCACTCTGGTCTTATTGTATTCCCTTCTCCTCTTTTCCAATGCTTCGAGTTCTCGGCAGTTTCATTACGAATTTATTGGATATGCATTACTCATCTCTTTAGCATTCTATAGTTTCTTTCCCCGAGGAATCTTCAAGTGGTACACAGTAGCCATTGTTCCCTTTCTGGTTCTAGCAACTGTCATAATGCCACGAGTCAAGTCACCACAACCAAATGCCCTGACTAGAATTGAACATATAAGGTACCAATTTGACTATCGACTTCTCATCGCTATTTTCGCATATTATCTGGTTAACTTTGCATTCACTTGGACACATAGATGGGCAGGTCCAGGTTTTCTCTTTCTAAGCTTTGTTTTATTTACACTTTATTGGTTCATATCTGGTCGGAAGATAATCTTCACTAATCAAAACGATACCATTATTCTCAATCAATCTCTAGAAAAATGAATGATAAGAATTTAAAAAAGATAAGGAACCTGAGAACCGGATGGTTCCCAGGATAGGGTAGTGTTTTACCGACGTCGCCATCGACGTAAAGCGAGCCATGTTAATCCGAAAGTCACTGGAATGATAATTATTGCTCCGAGCCAATGGGCCAGTGTGAATCCTTGGTTGAATCCGGCTGCTTCTGATTCCCAAACTTGAATGAAGAGAGTCAGAGGTTCATTGGAACCCATTACAAGTAAGGTAACGGTTCCGGTCTCCTTTGCTACGTATCCACCTTGATAGTCTACAAATGCGGAGCTACTGGAAGTCGCTGATGATGAGAATGGAATCCCAGCAAGAGCCATAATGATGAGTTTTTGTTGAGTGATATTGAATGGTGAGTTACCAATCTCATTAAACACCGTTCCAAGAGCTAGCACTCCCTGGGGATCGGATAGTTGGAGATGAATCAAATAGGAGTAGCCTTCAATCACGGGGAAACTATAGGTTTCGATACGGTTGGGTTGAATTGTGACCAGGGTGTTGGGCGTATAGGAAGTCGGTGCGAATTCCTCCAACTCCACGGTAAGTTCTTCGGTATCATAGGTAGAGGGTAGACCAGGAGCCCCTAATACTGTGACGTAAATCTCTTCGGTTACTGCAGAAACGAACTCTAGACCTGCTGTTCCATTTGTAGTGGACAAGAACCCTTCACCCCACGGCTGAACCCCCAACCAAGACATCCAATTTTCTACATTGGTCGGTTGAATTAATTCAACCGCAGAATATCCTGTGCCGTCATAATCGGAAGCCGTGGCTTTTACCAGGTATTTATAACCACTTTGGGCCGCAACCCGGTAAATATAACGATGAGGACCGATGGTTGTATTGATGGGTACTGTCGTGCCATATATGGGAGAACGAGTAGGTTGAGAAACGGGGGATGCAGTTGTGACGTTCAACAAGGGTATTTGAGTCCGTGACATCGAAACGGTGTATTCAAAGGTGGCAGTGTATCCACCCATTGGCCATGCCCATAAGCGTAGAGGAAGTAAGCCTCCTGGATGCTCAGTTGAGCCACTCCATGAGTCACCAGTAACGGGGTTACCATCGACGGTAGTTAATCGTCTGGACAACCAGCTTGTTCGAGAATAAGAACTACCGATAACAGAAGAAAATCTGCCATAACCGTCTGGATAATAGGATACGTGTACCTCATGCAATGACCACTCAATTGTAGTTGTAGACGTTGAGTATTCAAGACCAAAGCCGAGATCCGAATCAATATGCCACTCATCTCCTGCTATTCGCTCAAGGGTGATCGTATAAAGATACTGTGGATCAAACTCGAGAAAAGCAAACTTCGACATGTCAGTGTCAGTGACCATAAAAGAGCCAGGAGAACTGACATTGATTGTCGGAGCGTTGAATCTGCTAATGGTTATGGTTATGTCGATGTAGGAGCCTCCCCATAAGGTGAAGTTCCCTGTTCGTGTATACCAGAGGTATGTTTGTGGAGCTAAAGGTAATATTGTCTCATACATTCCCATACTGACGCCCGTTCCACTTGGAATCCAATCCTCCAAATAGAACCAGTCCCAGATTTGATTCATGCCATGTACAATATCAACCAGAGACGATGGATCTGCCAAATAGTACCAGTCACTCACGAGAGTATCATAGTCGTATTCCCATTCGATTGTGATATTGTAGAAGTCCTCTTCAGAAATATCTAGCGAATAAAGGTGCCATTGATTGGCAGTGTTCCAGTTAAGGCCTTGGGAACCCAGCGAGAGCGTTTCTATTGTAGCCATACTTTGATGTAAGTCTACTACAACGTCAAAGGTGAATTCAGTGCCAGGATAAGATACACCCATGAAAACGTAGCTGTAACCTCGAACAGTGATGATACCAGGATTCAAGATAAGGAAAAACCCTTCATATGTGTCTGACATTCCTGTAGATAGACTAAAGGAAAACCAATCGAGAGTGGCTTCGCCACTGGTGTTTGTATCTAACGGTGGTGCGTAAATGTCACTTGCCCCAGAGACTTCAAAGTATAACGTTTGCATATATTGGTTATTAACCGCATGAGCATCTACTCGGATTGTATAAATTCCAGGAGTAGAAACTTCATAGGTGGTTCCCCACATTGAATCAACAGAGTCAACAGAACCAGCTACAAGAGTCCCGGGTGGATTCTCAGATGCTGATTTAACAGCTGAAGCAGCTTCAAAGGTCAAACTCAGATCCTTAGTATGAGCAGAGGTGTTGAAAGGTAGACAAGCGAATCCGAGTGTGACTAAAAGAAAGCACAGAATCGCAATTCCTACCCGACTAAATAAAACAGCCCTTTTAGAGTGCGTTTTAATATGTTTTTTCATGTAATTCAACCTCCTCTTCTCAGAACCGGCGCCTCCGTAACCAGCTTATCAGTGCAGCCAATCCGATTCCTAAGGGGACTCCCCAAGCAGTTGCAATAAGCAGTCCTTGTAAAATCCCTGGCAGTTGTCCCAAAATGAAAGGACGCAGTTCAATGATTTCAACCGTTACCGTTCCCCCTAAACCCGCAGCCATGCTTGGTGTTATCACCAAGGTCACATTACCTGTTTTTGTTGATAGATAGGTGGACGTGAAATTCGATCCATAGAGAAATGGTGAAACGGTAATCCACAGTTCTGGTTCTGTTATGGCGAACGGTGTGTTCCCTTCCTCATCAAAGATTGTGGCTAGTATCATTGCAGAGGGGGGGTTAAGGTTGATATTCAGTATATAGTAGAAGTTATCTTGCATTGGAAAACGCAGGGCTAAGGAGTGCTCAAGCGTGAAGCTTTCCGCCGTATTCAAAGTATATGCTGTTGGTGGAGTTTCCGTCACTGTGACTTCTATCTCTTGGATATCACTGATATACGTCGGTGGCATGTGAAGTGCAAAGACATATGCTAGAAGCGTGCCATTTGTCACTGATGTAAAATACAAGGTTCGGCTCGTATTATATTCAATGTAAAGCCCTGCCATCCCATAATAACCAGGTGACATAAGTCTGGGAAAGAACCAGTTTTCGAAATCGTCAGGGGGAAACGCCCATAGGACGTAAGTCCCACCGGTTGTGTAGACGGTTGGATCAGCAATGATCTCATAAATATGTCCCGATTGGAGAGGCACTTTAAAGAAGTGTCCAACAGGACCTGTTGTTGTATTAACATTGAACGTTTGAGTCATCCCTGTACTGATGGTAGGGATAGGGGCGTCTTGTATGGTTAGGGTAACATTGAATGTTGGTGTTGCACCCATCATTGGCATCGCTTGAAAAGCGACTGGAAACATTGGAATAAATGATTGACTAAACATGCCAATTGGATTGACACCGATAATAGTCCCATTCGAATCATCTATTTGTGTTTTAAAGACTGTCCAATAGTTAGGGTTGAATTTCCCTGTGATGGAATCTTTGGGGGTTGCGTTGACGGGAATATTGACAGCTTGAGTCCAGCGTGATTCCTGATAAAATGGTCCACTGACCTCAGAGTAAGCATAGGCTAGACCGGAAGGCCACATGTAGTATGGGTCGAATCCCATTACTTGCCACTCTGCACCTTGTGGATTTCCAAAGCTTACAGAGTGTTCATACCATTGTGGCATATCGAGCAAGACGTATTCAAAGAAATCAACGGTATCAAAGTTTAAGGTGACAGGTGATCCCACAGAACATACTTGCGTTGGGAGTTCACTGATATGGATGGTAAGTATAACCGATCCTCCATTTAGATAAAGAAAGTCTTGACTCTGAACTGCAAAGAAATAATCTCCATCAGGTACAGCAATCATTCGTTGAATCGTTTGTTCTGCAACTCCAACCCCTCCACCTGGAATGTCCACCGAGAAGTAGAAGTATGAATAAGGTTGGGCGTATTCATAGTCTCGTATGTAGAAGGGACTTAACGGATCTGCCGTAGTTGAACTCATGTAATCATAGGGAACAGTGAGGGTTGCAGTAATGTTATACAGACCTGTAGTTGGGAGGCTTAATCGTAGCCATTTCCATTCATTCTCAGCCGTCCATGTAATATCATTATCAATGTCGAGAGTAAGAACTGTTCCACTGCTTGCAAGAACTTCTACAGAGGCTGTGAAGTTGTAGGAAATGTAGTCAAGGGTGTCTAAGTTTTGTGAGGCCACTGTAAGATATACTGAACCAGGCTTTGTGACTGTCACTGGAAGTGAACTATTATCAGAAAACCCAGTACTGAATGACCACACTTGCCAACCATAGTATACGCTATCATTGAAAGCTGTATCAAAGGGAGGTGAATAGTGAGTACCACCATAGCCCAAAATATAGAATAGCTGTTCACTTAGCCCATGTCCACAGCTAAATGCGAAAACTACTTCATAGATACCTGCCTCGGTGAAATCAATGGCGTGTGTTCGCTCTCTAAGTGAATAGTTGAGGCTCCCGAATACTGTGGTTCCCACGGGATGATGAGGAACTGGATCCTTGATCGCTTCAGCTTCAGTAGCAAATGCGGCAACAATGTTAGGTGTCAATGTATATCGAAAGCCAGTAAAAGATGCTAGTAGTGTAAATCCTAAGACTAAAACTAGGAGAGTTTTAGTTTTCATGTAATCCCTCATATTTTCGTTTAACACTAATAATCGAGATTTACTCGATTCCCCTTTAGTGTTCTATGTAGGTCGTCAACCGTACGACCTATCAGAAAAGAGTGCCCTTATTATATATAAACAGAACAGGTCAACGTGTATTTCAAGAAGGGTTGAATTATGGAAGTTCGGAAGGTCATGCGGCTTGGGACAACCTCTCTTGTCGTTTCGGTACCAAAAGAATGGGCGGATAAATATCAACTGGATCAGGAAAGCCGATTAGTCCTTATTCCTCAATCGGATGGAAGTATCGCCTTATATCCTCAAACGATTCCCCGAGAGAAATCGAGAACGATCACCTTGAAAACGAAACCAAATGATCCACCAGGATTATTAGAAAAACGTATGATTGCAGCATATCTTACCGATTTCGATGAAATATCGATTCAATCAGAAGGTGTCATTTCCTCAGAACAACGCGACCAGCTACGCAAGTATTTGCGACTGCTCACAGGTTATCAGATCATGGAATCCACCTCAAGCAACCTTCTTATTCTCAATGTAGCCCGGGTTACCGAAATGGATGTTGAGCGAGCACTTTATCGAGTTCACACCATAGCTACATCAATGCTCAAAGACTCCCTTAAAGCATTACAAAACCGCGATGCGAACATGGCTAAAACCGTCATTGGGCTTGACGAAGACGTAAACCAATTCTACTACTTAGTCAACAAACAACTCCGACGAGCCCTCCTGGATCCAAGTGTAATGAGTCGAATTAGTATCACCGCCATTGACGCGATCAACTACGCCATAGTCCTCCATGCAATCCATAGCGCCGCGGAAGCATCAAAAGCCATCGCTAGTGCAGTTTTAACTCTCGGTGACCATGACTGTCCCAAGGATATTCTGAAACTCGCATTGCGGAACGGTCAATTCGCAACACGCCTATTCGAAGATGCAGCTAAAGCCTTTCTCACTCGCGACGATACTCTCGCCAATGAAGTTATCCAGAGAGGTGGAACCTGCCCCCCTATGCGCCAACAAGCGGAACACCTAATGGAAAGACACCTCGTCACAATCTGCGAAGACATGCTACCTAATCTCACACCAGAATCCTGCGCCCTTTTCGGTCCACGACAAATTGCCCTGATTGTTCTAGAACAAGTCTTCCAAAGCAATAGCCAAATCGCCGTCGCTGCGGCTACTATTGCAGAACGTGGCATCTGGCGAGCCTTAGAAATCCAGCAACCTCCTCTGAAGACTAATGAATCCAAAACGAAATCAAAGAAGAAAAAGAAAGCAAAGAAAAAATCCTAATAGTTCTTTCATCACCTTTTGTTAAAAGATTGGTTTTGATCTACGTTATTGGCTTTTTGGTTTCCTTTTTTATACTCATACTGAACTTTTTGTATAAAATCATTTACATATGCCAAAATTTTCTACGTTGATTGTTAAAGACTTATATATACTAATTGTATATATAATATTGCAAGAGTCGTATTATCAATATACGCTCTTCGGTGAGGATCATAATGAGTGAAGGATTACGAAAGGTCGTGGGGTTGATCCCCAAGGAACAACGCGAGCCGGTCTCCACAGCACTCCTTGATTTGCTACTCAAAACCAAAGCCGCCAAGAATGTTCCCGCCCGGGAAGCCAAGATGGTCTTACATTTAATGATGCGCGATCTCATCGCTACTGATATGGGACTAGAAACCCTCTTCACCTGTGCACTCCGCGCAGAACCTGTGAAGACCCTTGATGTCATTGGTGACGTACTCGGCGGTGTAATGGCGGCTGAAGAAGTCGTCAAAGCTCTGTCTACTTTGACTGTGACACAATAATCTGGGGTTACTAACGAGTGCCTGTGAGGACGTGATATCCCATCGGCGGGTTCTGCCTTGATGGACCCGCTGATGTTGTTCTTTTTTATTAGTTTCATGGGACTCCGTAATATTCAAGTACAGTGATGAAACTCGACTTAGCGTGAGGGAGCGACATTGATTCTTTTAGGCACAGCCGGGTGGAAGTATGATGATTGGGTAGGAAGCTTCTATCCTTCAAAAAAACATCAGTTCACCTACTTTAGCAAGATATTCAATACCGCAGAGATTAACTCCACCTTCTATCATTTTCCAAGCAAGAAAATCGTAACAACCTGGTCCCATGCTCCCAAAGATTTTATTTTTACAGCAAAAGTTCCTCAAGAGATTACCCATAAACTTCGATTGGATGTCAAGGCAGAGGCAGATAAGCGGATGCATGAATATCTACAATTAATGTTCCCACTTCGAGAAGCACGACGATTGGGACCACTTCTTCTTCAACTCCCTCCATCATTTGATTACACTCAGTTAGATGTCTTAGAAGCCTTTTTACAAACACTTCCAAGCGATTATGAGTATGCAGTTGAATTCCGCCATTTATCTTGGATGCAAGACGAGACCTTCTCCTTGTTAAAACGCCATCAGGTCGCGTACTGCATTGTGGATGAACCTCTTCTTCCTCCCCGTATTGAAGTGACCGCTCCATTTTCTTATATTCGATGGCACGGTCATGGTAAGAAACTGTGGTACTATTACTTGTATAGTCAGGAGGAATTACAAGAATGGGTGCCAAAAGTCAAGGATATTGTTGAACGCACCCCTAAGAATGTCTATGGTTATTTCAATAATCACTGGTATGGATTTGCTGCCCGGAATTGTATTGACATGATGGAGTTGTTAGGAATGAATCATCGAATGCCCAAGCATGTCCGAGATCGAGTTACTCGTGTGACAGATCAGCGTATCAAAAAGAAGTCTACCCAACAAACATCATTGAGCCAATTTTCTGAGAATTAAAAGCAGTGACAGACGCAGAAAGGAGTCTGTCGAGTTTCATTTAGGGCGTACATATTAGAATACCTTTCCCTTTTTATCTGGAATCGACATTATGGTTAGCTATTCTTGAGTTGGGTGTAATCCATATGCCATCAAAATTACGATTTGCGGTTGAGTTTGTACCACAAGAAGCCTACTGGCAAACCACCGCTTTAGGTATTCTCGCTGAGAAATATGGCTTCGACTTTTGCTGGATTACTGATCACTTCAACAACCGAAGCGTCTATGTGATTCTCAGCCTTCTTGCTAATTATACGGATAAAATCATGATTGGTCCAGGCGTTACGAATCCCTATTTGATTAATCCCGTGCAAACAGCATCTACGTTAATGTCACTTGACAACCTTTCAGGTGGTCGAGCTATTCTAGGAATCGGTGCTGGGGATAAAATAACTTTGAATCTCCTTGGTATTGAACGGAAGAAGCCATTGACAGCTGTGAAAGAAAGCGTGCAGATATTTCGATCGATTTTTGATTCAGGGAAAATTAAAGGATTTGAAGGACAAGTGTTCACCGTTGAGAAGGCAAAAGTTGCTTTCGAGAAATCTGGTGGACTTCCCATCTATATTGGCGCACAAGGTCCCAAAATGCTCCAACTTGCAGGTTCAATGGGACAAGGCGTTCTCGTGAATGCCTCCCATCCAATTGACTTTGAATTTGCCCTCAAACAAATCAAAAAAGGTTTGAAAGAAGCTAACCGCAAAATCTCAGATATAGATGTTTCCGCTTATGCTAGCGTGTCAGTTGCACGGAAAATGGAAAAAGCTACGAAAGCTGCTACACCCGTAGTTGCTTTTATCGTGGCTGGTTCACCTCCAGTTGTATTAGAAAGACACAATATTCCAACCGACAATGTAACACCCATTGCCGAAGGCTTAGCAAAGGGGGATTTCCCAGCAGCGTTTGGGGCTGTTACTAACGAAATGTTAGATGCATTCTGTATACGGGGTACACCAGCAGAATGCACAGAAAAAATTGCGGACTTACACAAAACAGGTATAACACAATTTGTCTTCGGATCGCCCATTGGACCTAAAAAACGAGAAGCTATGGAATTGGCTAGCAAGGAAATCCTTCCTCACTTTGCTTAAATTGGATTCTCAGACCTTATTACCACTTAATATAAAAAATTACATTCTGGAACTGATTTGAATCTATAGATCTTGTTCAGCGTAAGCTTGCCAAGAAAGTGTGGGTGTATCGCCGGCAGCAGAGAGCGCTAATGACGCAACTTTTTTGCGAGATGGGCGGCCTTCAATCAGAGTTTCCATAAATACTGTGAGGTAATGGATGTCTTGGTCATTGGCATCTTTGCGAGTTTCAATCACCTTGACGAGTCGGAAGGCATGATCGGGTAGTCCAGGTACCCTACTGGTCTGCGATGTGATTTTGGGCGGATTCATACAAAAACCCTCTGATATATATTTAATACCACATTACATATATAGATTGGGGCAATACTG
>JABXGY010000028.1 GCA_016550395.1 archaeon
CCCGACAATAAAAGGTAGCTGGTCCAGTTTCTTTATCAAACTTGAAAATGGAGATAAAATATTGGTTGACGCTGGAACACGTCGACTCCTTGGATTACGCAAAGACATCCTAGCCGTGAGTCATATCTTCATCACTCATCGACACCCAGATCATATAATGTTCCTAGGCGCTCTTTTACGACGGATGAAACGGATTAAACGCAAAAAGATCTTAACGATCTTCTGTCCAGTCAATGCATTCTACCACATCCAGGGCTTTATCCGCTTTTACAATCCCGGCGGAGTTCCTGAATTTGTCAAATTCGAAACCTACACACCCAACGACCCTGAAATTCTGGTAAAATTACCTAAATCAAAAACTGAGATCTGGGCCGCAGCAGCCTGTCACACAACAATGGCTGCAGGATATGGTATTATTCAAGGCGAAAAGAAGGTAGTTATTGTCCCTGATACACGTCCCAATTGTTCACCTATTCTTGCTTTAGCAAAGAATGCAAGGGCATTATTCCACGATTGCACCTTCCCAACAGCTGTCCATACTTTTGCCATATCAAAGGGACACTCTAGTCCTGAAGGTGCAGGTATTGATGCTACTAAAGCTGGTGTGCAAACCCTAGTACTCATTCATACTAGTCATGTTCGCGCCTTCGATCGACAAACCTTGGTTACTGGTGCTGCTGGTCATTTTGATGGCGAAATCCTCGTCGCAACTGATAATTCTACTTTTAAATTTTAGATTCAACGGGTTTCAGGGAAAATACTCAGCAAATTCCGATTATGGGACACAATAACGATATACTGTATGGTGACCTGCTGTTTCAGATTCTCGCTTAATACGTATTACATCACCAGGTCGGGCACCAATGGCTTTTGCTGCTGGATCTCCGGCTTTAATTTTGGGGAGTTGTTCTCGCGAAACGCCATACTCTTTTTCGATTTCTACGATTTCTTTTTCAGTCACTATGTCATGTTCTGGAACGAGGTCGTGTAAAAAGAGATCAATCGATAGGAAGCGACGATGTAAGAGTTCAACATCCATTTCCTTAGCCTCGCGGCGAGCGGCATAGGTGTAACGTTCTCCACCAATAAGAATCGCTTGACTAAATTCACCACTATCGCGTTCTTTAATGGTATTCCGGAGAATCTCGACTCCAACCGTTGGAGTATCCAGGATAATTCGAACTAAAAGAGTTTCTTTCTTTTTCTTGTCAGTAGATTTGGCATGAATATCAGTGATACCTTCCTTTTCCCCTTCGACTTTCTTAGTAATAGTAAATCCCCGGCGTTGGATGAGCCGTTTTAGATAGCCGAATTGTTTATCTGTTAACATATGTCTCACCACTGGATCCGAGAAAAAGTCGACTACTGTCTTCACTCGCGCCGCGACAGTGCTAAAAATTGCTTATAAACGTTTGTATCCTCTGGCTTTCGAATCCTAAGCTGGGGGTTTGAGAAGAAGCTTCCGGATGCCTTGAGGATCCACGAAATTAGTCAACGCCTCCTTTTCTTCTTGGCTTGGGAGTGGAGTAGATGCAATTCGACGTGGGATTTTAAACGGGAATCCTGTTTGTTTTTTGATAATGTCAACATCGATGCCTGGATGGATGGACTTAAGGTGTATACTTCGATCCGATCGATCGAAACAAAATACACAGAGATTTGTGACAATTACGTCTGGTCCACCATAACGGGTTCCTTTTGCACTAGAAATCCATCCTGGACTTGTAATAAAAGGCACGTGATTAACGAGATTTCGTGGGCTATGGTTGGGGCGCCATGCGATAATCCGACGAAAACTTCGGATCATTATCGGACCTCCTGCACCACCTGGCAATCGTACTTTTGGCTGGTTATAATCCTGACCAATGACGCTCATATTTAGATTGCCAAATTGGTCAATTTGAACTCCACTCAAAAACGCAACATCCATTTGCCCATTATTAGCAAGATCAAAAATTTCAGGAAAGGTGATAGCGTTTTCACAGCAATCGAATAGATGAGG
>JABXGY010000226.1 GCA_016550395.1 archaeon
CCCCATCCACCATAATTGCTGAAAACTTAACCAGATTTTCTCCAGCGGGTCCAATAACCGCAACGTGTCCATGTTGTTGTTCTAAATCTTTTCGAATCTCCTTAGATGCTCTGAGCGTATTCTGCCCCCAATACGAGTTCCCTGAATGGAATTCAATATTTTGATCCACTATAGAAAGAACTGTGGGTTTTTCTGCTTGACCTTCGATAATGATGAAATCATATCCTGCATATTTAATTTCAGGACCTAGGTGTCCACCCACGTGGCTTTCTGCCCAAATCTCAGTGAGTGGCGATTTACTCACAACCGCCATTCGACCCGCAGTAGGCCACACCGTGCCCGTCGCTGGACCCGTGCAGAAAAACAGTTTATTTTTTGGTCCCAGGGGATCAATCCCCTGCGGTATCTCTTGGTATAGGAGATATCCAGCTAGCCCAGTTCCACCAATAAAACGTCGAGCAAGATCCTGTGAGGTGTCTTCTATCTGCGTTTTCTGGGCCGAAAGGTCAATCCGTAATATCTTCCCACTATATCCATTATACATTCTATTTACCCCCCTGGTCTGGTAATGGCAGTTTCTTTTGCTGGAGGAAATATTCCAACGCCTCCATCATTTCCTCGACAGAATATTCACCCTCAACGGGCTTCTTAGTAAAGACAAGTGCCTCCGTGGGACAGAACTTGACACATTGGGGATCTCCATCACAAAGATCACATTTCAATAGTATCTGACTTTTTTCATCAAGGCGAATTGCGAGTTTCTGCTCCGGGTCAACGGCATCCAAACCAATCACACACACCCTCACACATGTTCCACATTGAATACACAGCTCATGATCCACAACTACCGCGTTGGTCTTTACGTCACGAGATAACGCCTCTTGTGGACAAGCTTCTAGACATGGTGCATCATCACATTGCTGGCACACAACTGGAACATCTTGTATCGTCTCATCAAACGACAATACTTGGATCCGCGCTTTACTTGGTTGAAAAGTTCCCTCGTGAACCTCACTGCAGACCAACTCACAGACACGACATCCAGTGCACCGATTCGGAATCACAGCAACCCGCATACTCATCACAATCCTGAAAAAATGCCAGTTAGAAGGCTGTAGCATGCCAAAAAAACGTTGTGAATCAACCTCGATAATTTGACCTCTAAGAGTTCATCACCGAACAGTTTTTTAGCGTTTGACCCTAAACCAAAACTAGAACCATCGGAAGCGTCAAACAGTGGAAGACGAAGGAATCATGCTAAAACTCGTCGTCGCCGGCGAAGGCGGCGTCGGAAAAACCACCCTCATCCGCAGATATGTGGAAGGCGTATTCCATGATTCCAAAATGACTGTAGGCGCAGGCTTCGCCGCAAAACGCCTAATCGTAAGCGATGGACATGGTCCCACCGCACTCAAGTTACAATTGTGGGACTTTGGCGGTGAGAAGCGCTTCAGGTTTTTGTTGCCAAAGTTTTGTTTGGGTGCGCGAGGAGCAATGTTGGCTTTTGATTTAAACCGCTTTAGTACCTTTCTGAAAATTGACCAGTGGTTGGATTTGATTCGAGAGAATACCGAAGATATTCCGATTGTGTTGATTGGGATGAAGGCGGATCTTCATCGAGCTGTAGATCAGAAGGAAGTTATTCAGTTTGCGAAGAAGCATGGGTTGAAAGCGTATTTTGAGACGAGTTCTAAGAATGATTTGAATGTAACTCCAGCCTTTGAATATATTGCGAAACAGATGCTGGAGTATGTTCGGACTCGGATAGCACAATCCTCTTAATGGCTTGCGGTATTCTGGTTTTAAGTATTAATCTGATGGGTGAGTGCAGCTTGACAGATAAAGTGCTCAAAATGTATGGAAAAACCCATTATATATCTGAGCTTGCTCCTTCAATGGAAGGGAAAGTAATTACACTTACAGGTTGGGTTCATCGGAAGCGAGAACATGGTGGAGTCATCTTTATTATTGTTCGAGATCCCTCTGGAGTTATCCAAGCCGCGGGTCACCGAGAGAAGCTGTCTGCTGCAGTCTTTGATGAAATGCAGAAAGTGACCCTGGAATCGTCAATTATTGTGTCAGGGAGTATTGCTGTTGATAAACGGGCTCCTTCTGGTATCGAATTAAAAGTAACCCATTTTGAAGTGGTGAATCTTGCAGATTCTGAGTGGCCTCTTGATAAGGATGCTGGGGAATCGTTTCTGTTTGATAAACGCCATCTCTATCTTCGAAGTCCTAGTCAAACATCGATTATGCAAATCAAAGCCGCTATCAGTCGGGCTGCGCACCAGTTCTTTGATAGCGAAGGGTTCACTGAAATCTTTCCGCCAATCATGGTAGGGGCTAGTGTGGAAGGTGGGGCGACGCTCTTTCCATTCAAATATTTTGGCGGTATTGCCTATCTTAGCCAAAGTGCTCAGTTGTATGAAGAGGCAGCTATTTGTGGGCTGGAAAAAGTCTATCTTCTTTCTCCCAGTTTTCGGGCTGAAAAACACCGGACTCGACGGCATCTTACAGAGTATTGGCATCTGGAAGCTGAGATACTATTTGGAGATCATGATGATATCATGGGAGTGGAAGAACGGCTTGTGCATGAAATGGTAACGTATGTAGCTAAATATTGCCAACGTCAATTGGATACTCTCAGTGTGAAGATTCGCGTGCCTAAACTACCTTTTAAACGAATAACTTATGATGCAGCTCTGGAGATTGCAGAGCAACAAGGGTTCAAAATTACTTGGGGAGAAGATTTAGGGACTGAAGCTGAACGGGCTGTGTCAAAGCAATTTAAGAATCCTTTCTTTATAACAGGTTATCCAACTGAGGCTAGATCATTCTATCACATGCCTGATCCTGACCGTCCAGAAGTCACTTTGAGCAGTGATCTTATTGCTCCGAAAGGGTATGGAGAATTAACCAGTGGGGGCCAGCGGATTCATGATTTGGACCTACTTCTAAAACGGATAAAGAAGGAGAAACTTGATCCCACGGCATATAATTGGTATC
>JABXGY010000227.1 GCA_016550395.1 archaeon
GAAATTTAAATACTTTGGATTGAGGCATCGCAATTTTCTCTGATTAATCAGACCTAAGTTTCAGTTTTTCCCTCAAGGCAGCGACGGCATTAGTGTCAATGAGAACGAAGAAAATAGGAATCAACATGATGAAGTTGTGATGCCAAATCCCTGCAGGAGCACCGATTAGGAATAAGACAATGGCAAGAAAGCTGTAATTGATACATTGTTTATAGTCAGGCTTTAGAAGTAATTTTACTAAAAAGTAAAGGGTGACAATTACCGCAAAAGCGGTGAATACGGTACTAATCCGGATTCCTGTAGGTGGCATGATTGCTCGTGTCACTATCTGTAAGGGATCACCAATTGTCACCCACTGATTAGGAGGAATCATTGGTTGACCCAAGCTTGCTAAAATTTGATTAATGATAATCCAGAAGCCATTGAAAATGATTGCAGGAATTGATCCAGTCCAACTCCACCAAGAATGGATATGTATGGGCCAAGGTTCATAGGGTCTACCAAATTGAACAATAAGTAAATCGTGAACTAGAGCCATATTCCGAGTAGGGTCAAGGAATAACACAGCCTCTATTGATGCCCATATTTGAAACAGCCCGAAGATGACAACTGCTGGGAGAACTCCCAGGATCCATTTCTGGTAACTTCGAATATGGTAGATGATAGCAAAGAGTAGTAATAAACCAATATACTGGTATGTGATTGCTCCAATTCCTAACCAAAAGATTGCCCAAAAGGGATCCTTCCATTTTTCATAACCCATCCAGAGCAAGAATAGAACGATGCTCATATGAGTGACAAGGTTTAGAGTCACCATCACTGGATTAATCCATAGAAACAATGCTACTATACGATTTCCACGGCGCATCAAACGATCAAAGAGGAGAAAATCGAAGAAGCCATGCAAGATCATAAAACTGGGTTGAAAATTCATACAACCTGCAAAATCAAAGAAGTAGGGATAGACCATGCATGGTAGGTGGATTAGTAGGCTGCCTGGACCATAGTTAATGAAATTTTGATGATAGACATCGCATGGACCAAGTGCTAGCGCTGATAGATAATAATCGCGGTTATAGGGATTTAATCCTCGGAACATATACATGAGTCCGTGTGTGATGAGCTCGTTCATGTCATTGACGTCAGGGAATGTGGGGTTGATCGTTGCTATATACAGGATTAGGAAAAGAGTGAGAAGGCGAATGAAAATGCCAAGGCTGATTTCTTTCCACCATTGACGATATAGTTTTAGACTATGAGTAATAGTCTTGATCAACTTGGATGAATTGGCAATCGTTGTATCAGGATGAGTATTCAATTTTGAATCATTATCTCCAATTGTTGAATTCATGGAGATTCCTCCTTGTTTGAATGCATTTCTGTGGAAGGATTTACAACAGTGTGAGAAGCACTGGAAGATGATGATTCAGTTGGAGGTAAAAAGCTGTCTTTTTGTCGCCAAAAAAGGAAAGGCAATGTAATACACAGTACCCAGTAATGTGCAAGCCCTTCAGCAGTTGAGGCAATGAAGAGAGTAAGTAAAACACCGGGGAGAAATATCATAAACGCCTTACGATAATTGTTAAAAAAATACATTAGCGCAAGGATGCCTAGCACAGCGACAAATGCCATCATAAGAGGAGCAAATTGGGGAGCCATAGGCGGAGGTACACCCAAGAAGATAGCGATATTGAATACAACCGAGGGGATGGAACCCATGAAAAGAAAAATCAGTGGATGATAGCGATTATAATATGGGCTAAGTGGGTTTGAGTCAAACCAGTAGACAGGTGGACGTCCAATCTGGTGAATTACTAAATCTTGTACAAACAGAATTGGATTCCACAATAAGAATATGAATACTATTGCAAATGGTGGAATCATACCAAAGAAAGTCAGACGAAGTTGTCCTCGACGCCAATAGTAGATTAAAAGAAAGGGGATGAAAATTGCACCCATTTGATAGGTGGCGGCAAGGCACACAGAATAAACACCACTTCGAATAGGATTTTCTAAATTCAGGATGGTCAGGGTCAAGAGCATCAGGGGAAGAGACATGAAGGTGATAACATCGATAAATACGAAGAAGGGATTAATCCAGATTAATTTGGAGATTACCTTGTGGTTTTCCTGCCAGAGCCGATAATAGGTGATGAAGTCAAAGAATGTATGAAGAATAAAGAAACTGGGCATAAAATCCATAGTCCCGATACTTTGAGATCCAAACCAAAGTAGAGTTGGGAGATGAAAAAGAATAGCAAAGGGGGGATAATTGAAATAATCCTGAGTATAGGGACCATTGAATGTGTAAAGCGTATATGTTTGACCATAGGGGTTGATGAGAGCAACAAAATTAGCCATGCCTTTGAAGACGAGTTCATTCATATCTACAATGTCGCCAGCAATGTTTAGGAAAATAATGAAGCCCATGATTGTAGCCGTACGAACAATTACACCAGCCCAGAAACCGGTTGTCTGAAAGACACGGGGTATATCGGTAAGGTTCAAGAATTCAATGATGCGTTTCCAAGTGATGGAAGAAGGTTGTGAATCTGCAGGCTCAGGAGTCACAGCTAAAACGCACCATTACTTTCTGAACGGATAGGGTGGATTACTGGTATGCGCTTGTGCCACGTAAGGACACAAAAGCCTTATGCTGATGAAATAAAAAAATAAAGCGCCTCAGATGCTATTAGAGATAGCGTCGGAATAACTTACCCCAACCGCTTTTCATAATCCGTGCGATATGTCGTTTGCCACGAGTTTTCAGCCAGATGTCACGGAGATAATGGCTAATTTTCACATTGACATTAAAGAAAGCAGAGCGCATCATGAAGGGTTCCAACCAACTGCTACGGAAGAATCGGTCGAAACGAATCACAGGATCAAGTTTTGTTTCATAATCAAAACAAACCCCTTCAACATCGTCTCCAGCAATTTCTTTTGTACACAGATCACCATTACCGAGTCCTTGTTCGTGGGCCATACGAACATGACCAATACTCATTGGATCATACCCAATCATTTGAGCGCATAGAGCATCGAGAGCGACAAGGTCGCCACTGGCAGCGATATAATTTTGCACATAGGGTCGACCGGTTCTAGGTCCAGCTCCATCCATTGCAATGGTACTATCGGCAAAGGCAAAAAGTGGACCACAGAATTCCTGTTGAATACGGAGTAAATCTACCAAAATCTCGTGAATTTTCAGGTGATAGTGATGACGGACAGTGCGGAGGAACCCGAAGGCGTTTTTCAGAGAGCAGGTGATGGTGCTATGTCCATGGCATTTGAAGGTGGGCAGGTGAATAATCTGAGCATCAATAATGGGCTTAGGCATGAGCATATCTTCTTGACCGAACACCATGGGTTTAGAGGGATTAACCTCAACCCACTCCTCATCAACAAGAATCGTCCAGGGAATATCATGTTTCTCTAACAGAGGCACATAACGATTCTTGTACATACCCGTTCTTGCATCAGTAACAACTGTCATGTTTTCTAATGCCAGCACATCACTAAAGTTACGCTTCGATAACTCACGGAGCATTGCATCCAGCTGATAGGGTTGCGTCGAACAGGAGGGAAAATATTCCTGCCAGGAAATATTGAGCTTCATAACGGTTCGGACTTTCGGGTCCATGAACTGGTCAAACTTAGCTAACCGAAACAATCGAGCTACATCGTCAAAGTAAGTTTCAGGCGAAGTTTTGACAACAGCGAGAGGAAGTTTACGTGGGTCCATGATTTTCACATCAGACGGATTCAATGCCCAGTACTGCACTGGGAGTCGTGTGTCAGCTTTAACTTTTCGGTCTATCTATCATTCTTGGGTGGAGGTTTTTCTTTGATTTCAGGTGATGGCTCTTCTATTTGTTGAAGTTTCTTGTATTCACGACCCATAAACGCAATGGAAGGTACACCCAGAATCGTTAATCCAATGATGTAAATGAGGCCATCCATCAAGGCGATACTCGCAGCAACTCCCCCAACCGGACTGCCCGGAGGAAAAAGAAGTCCCAACAATGTCTGAAGTGTAAGAAATTGGAAAACAAAGATAGCAATACCTGCTGGTAAAAGAATACCAAGCCCGTGTCCACCAAAATAACTAATTGCAGCGACAAATACTGATTGTACAAAAGTGATGTCGACACCAAAAGCAAGACCAAGATAAGTTAGTTTCATTGTTTCAAGTACCCAAAGAGGTAGACTAAGCAAGAAAGCCCATCCCGTATTCCAACTCCCCACATCTGTGCGAAGATCAATTGCTAAATTTTCAACAAAGTCGGGCACCTCTTTTTTCAGGGTTTCAGAGGGTTTGAATAATCGTCCAAGAATTCTTGACATGAAGTTAACAAACCGGTCATTTCGAATCAAAATAAAGAACACAATAAATATTACTCCAAGAAGAATCGGTACCAAAATAAGTCTTATGACATCACCAGTAATCGTGCCAAAAATAAGAACCACAGATATTATGATGATAAGAGCTAAGCTGGCGAAATCTAAAAATCTGGCAAGAACAATTGATGAAAGTCCAGCTGTAAATCTAGTGCCAGTTTTTTCTCTTAACCAATAAGGTGTCGCAATATCTCCAGCACGCAAAGGAATAACATATGTGAGAAAAATCCCACCTACCAACATTGGAAATAATTTTGCTGGATTACTTTTCTCTTTAAACGGTCTGAGTAGCAACCACCATCGGATCGCCCGAAATATGTATGCAATCCCAAATAATCCAAAGGCAGGAAGTAACCAGAATGGATTAGCCACCGATAAAGTTACAATAATCGCACCAATGCCACCCAAATTCTGAGCGATAAGGGCAATATGCAACCAGAGAATAATCAGAACAAGACTGATCCCTGCAATTACGTAATACCAACGAGATCGCATCGCCTACAACTCATTTATTACATATTGTTGCTTCTCTGCCACCCTTTAACCTAAAAAACCTACCACTAACTGTAACCCAAGTATTCTACATCTCTCAATCGCTTTCAAATAGTAGTAAGCTTTTTTGGGAAAGGTTACCAAATGGCAATCTGTATGCCTCCCAAGTACGCTGTAATTCCCGCCGCAGGCAAAGGTCAACGGATTAAACCTTATTCTGAAAAAGTTCCTAAACCAATGATACAAGTGTTAGGACGACCGATTTTAGCGTATGTGATTGATCGATGTAAAATGGCAGGCATCTCTAAGATTATCATTATCGTGAACCCCGAATCTCAAATAGTAAATAATTATTTTGGTGATGGAGATGCATTGGGAGTTACAATAGAGTATGTGAGACAACCTAGACCCGAGGGGATCGGACATGCTGTGAGTCTAACTGAAGGAATCGTTGACACCCCCTTTGCAGTCTACCTAGGTGATGAGCTTTATTTTGAATCTGATCACAATGGTTTCATCCGATCCTTTGACAATAATGACTGTTCAGCTGCAATAGGGTTAATTCATGTCAAAGATGAAAGTCTCATTCGCAAAAATTATTCGGTTGAAATCGACCCAGAGTCCAATCTCATCAAGCAGGTGGTTGAAAAACCCCAAGTTATAACCAATGATATCTTGGGCTGTGGTTCTTATATCTTCGATGAAATTGTTTTCGAAGCAGTGCGAAAAACCCCAAAGTCAATGAATAACGAAATTGAAATTACTGATACATTGAACACGATTCGGGAATTAGGAAAGAACATTTATGGATATTTCTTAGGAGGCTCGTATCTAAATGTTACCTACCCTGAAGATATCGTTCAAGCTGAGACCCTCCTTCGCAAAGATTCAGATGGTGTCTTATAATCCCAATATTACTTTGATCATATTTAGTCCATTTCGAAAAGCCTTACTTTTTGAAGTTGTTATTTTTGCTTCTCCAACGCGGGTCAGATAATAAACGGGTATCTCTTTGATTTTGCCTCTAGATCGAAGAACCTTCACAATCATTTGCGGTGAAAATGCGGCCCCTTCAGCATCTAATTCAGGTAAGATGGCTTCAAGCATTTCGCGGCGAATAACACGGAGAGTACACCCTACATCAGTTAGAGGCGGGTATCCATGGAGAATGCCGAGGAGCTTTGCAACGGCTATATTTCCTACGACTAAGAAAAGCCCCATATTAGCCCCTTCTTCGAGGTAAGGAGTGGCAGTTCGAGTGCCAATAACAAAGTGATGGTTAGGGATATGCTGTAAAAGCCGGGCAACATCAACTCCACGGAAAGTCTGGTCAGCTTCAGTAATAATGATGAGATCATATCCCCGATCTAGGGCTTCACGGAGCCCTCGACGAATCGCTGACCCATATCCTTGAATGGGTTCAGGAACGACCGTAGCCCCTGCGTTATTAGCGACCTTTGCAGTGTTATCTGTTGAATTATTATCAATAACGATAACTTCATCGACTTCAGGAGTCATGAAGTCTTTGATGGTGTGGCTAATAGGTTTCTCCTCATTCCAAGCAGGAATTACAACACACACGCGTTTACCCTTGAACATCGATAGCACACCAAGATACTATCAGAGATAAGGAACTATTGATGGTTCTTGCGTGCATCTCCCTATAAAAGTACAGAAGCTTGATTGCAATACGGGAAAAACGCCATTAAAGAAAAAAATTAGCGCACAGAATACGCAGGCGTAATTCTTCCTTCATCCGTTGCTTTGATCAACCTTGTAGCCATGTAGGAAAAGATTTGGTCGATATTTTCACCGGTATTAGCTGACACAGGGAAGAACGCGATTATTCCATGTCGCTGACAGAAATCATGAAGATCATCTTCACAGGGTCCACCCGGTAAATCTGATTTAGCACCGACCAAGATAACAGGAATTGTACCAGCGCTTTCGCGAATGATTTCCATCCAGAACCCTAACTGAAGAAAAGTCGAATAACGGCTAAGATCAAAGACTAGAAGGGCCCCGTGGGCACCAAGACAGAAAATAGGCATCAGATCCCGAAACCGTTCTTCACCACCAAAATCCCAAATCGATAAACCAACTTTCTGAAAATCCACTTCTAATTCTTGATAAGCAAATTCGGATCCAACAGTCATAACGGGCGTCGTGATACATCCAGTGATATATCTGTGGATGATGCTGGTCTTCCCCACTCCTCCTTCGCCAGCAACTATCAGTTTAAAAATCGGAGTCTTGACCTTCACGACTTGTGTCGACATAACAGCTGCTGTCTTACCATTGGTCTGCTGATTAGTCGCCAGAGTAGTACACCACGCCTGGAGCCACAGGTAGACCCACAATTTAGTGAGTCTCCACACCTTTCATGCCCTATTCACCATTCGAGATTTTTATACTCTTCTAGATTATTACAGAAATCCTTGTTTCTTTCAGTTTTCCTGGATTTATAGTAGCCACAAGAATTACAAAAAA
>JABXGY010000029.1 GCA_016550395.1 archaeon
AAAGCTGTTCAAGTCGCATCGAAACATGGCTTAGTCATATGGTGACATCTGTGTCAAAGTCCACAAAACGAAAAAAATCCACACAAAAAACTGCGCGCAAGAAAACCCGAAAACAATCTGCACCCCATGGAGCACTATTCATTTGCCATTGTGGCAGTAATATTGAAAGTGTTATTGATATTGATCATTTAAAGCAGTATTATAATTCTCGACCTAACCTCGTTGTGGTGGATGATGCACACTTTTGCGTTGAACAGGGGCTTAATTTGATTCGTGACACAATTCGAGACAATAAGATTGACCACGTGGTTGTTGCGGCTTGTTCTCCCCATCTTCATGGAGAATTAATGGGTCAAACCGTTGAAGAGGCTGGATTGAATCGAGGGCACCTTGCAATTGCTAATATTCGTGAACAATGTAGTTGGGTCCATTATGCTGATCCAGAAGCGGCGACGACTAAGGCTCGTTTGATGATTGATGCTGCTTTGAAAATCGCAGAACATAGTCTGCCCCTCCGTTCAATTGATATTCCGATAACGAAAAGAGTCCTGGTTATTGGTGGAGGAGTTGCAGGAGTTATCACTGCATTACAACTTGCTAACGCTGGTCATGAAGTAGTTCTTGTTGAAAAAACTGGCTTCTTGGGAGGTCATATGGCAAAATGGGACAAGTTGTTCCCAAGTTTGGATTGCAGCTTATGCATTCTAGGACCTATGATGACACAGGTTGTTACCCATCCTAAAATCACGGTATTAACCCTTAGTGAAGTCACAGATGTCCATGGAAGCCCTGGGGCGTATGAGGTCCAAGTCCACCAAGAACCTCGTTATGTAGATTTAGAAACTTGTAACGGTTGTAATAAGTGTATTGAAATCTGTCCGATAGAAGAACCTAACGAGTATAATTATGGTTTGGGCTCTCGGCGGGCGATTATCCGTCCTTTTCCAAATTCAGTTCCGCTTGCCCCCTACATCGATATGGAGTCATGTGTTGGTTGTCAGTCGTGTGTTGGTGTGTGTGAAAAGGAATCTATTCGATTTGAGGATACAGATCGGGATTTCACATTCAAAGTAGGTGCCATAGTAGTAGCAACAGGATTTCAACCTTTTAACCCACAATTCCTAGCTGAGTATGGATATGAGCGACATACTGATGTTATTACTGCACCGGAATTGGAACGGTTAATGAATCCCACCGGACCTACTAATGGAATCGTAGTAAATCCGTCCACTGGTAAGCGACCTAATAAAGTCGCCTTCGTGCAATGTGTCGGGAGTCGTGATATTCGAATAGGTCGACCTTATTGTAGTCGAATCTGTTGTACTTACGCTGTCAAAGAAGCAGTACAACTACGATTAGCTCAACCGGAAACGGATGTGTATATTTTCTATACCGACATGCGAACTTTTGGTAAAGGCTTCGAAGAACTTTATGAACGAGCTGCAAGGGAACATGGTATCACATTCATCCGAGGCCGTGTCGCTGAAATCGAAGAAGACCCGCAAACAATGAAGCTTCTAATACGTGCGGAAGATACTGAACTATGTGAACCTATTGAGCTGCCAGTTGATATGGTAGTATTAAGCGTGGGAGTTGATCCTTCCCCCACAAACGCAAAACTCGCAACCTTACTGAATATTCCCCTCGATGAAAATAATTTCTTCCTTGAGAAGCATCCCAAACTCGACCCTACGGGAACCTATTCAGCTGGGATTTTTCTTGCAGGGAACTCACAGGGACCAAAGGATATTGCAGATACAGTCGCCCATGCAGGTCTTGCGGCCGCTCAGGTGTCCAGCTTACTGCATCGTCGTAAACTCTCTCTTGAAGTGACCGCCCCAATTTTAGTAGAAGAAAATCTGTGTGAGGGCTGTAGACTCTGTGAAAGAACCTGTGACGCCAATGCCATCTCCTTCGAAAATTCTTCTAATCCAGTAATTGATGAATTGGCATGTACTGGGTGTGGAGCATGTGTTGCAGCCTGTCCTACAGGTGCTATCGACCTCCCCGGATATACACGTCAACAATTGAATGCTGCCGTGACTGCAGCTTGTACAGATAACCCGCTCCAACCTGTGATCATTGGCTTCTTGTGTAATTGGTGTGCTTATACAGCTGCAGATAGTGCGGGAGTGAATCGTTTGCGATATCCTCCCCAACTAATTCCTATTCGAGTACCGTGCAGTAGCCGTTTAGATCCACTGTTGATTCTTGAGGCTTTTAGCCAAGGAGCTGATGGTGTCGCAATTTTAGGGTGTCATGAAACTGATTGCCATTACAGGACTGGTGTGGCAAAAGCGAAAACGCGTATTGATAATCTGCTTCCCCTTCTTGGTGAGATGGGGATTAGTCGTGATCGAATTTTCTTCGGAGCCACAGCCGCTTCAGAAGCTGGACATCTCCAAGAACTCATCTCGGACTTTGTAAAATTCATTGCTGAGTTGGGTCCATTAGGTGCTGAATTAACGGTTACTACAAAAAGTCGATAATCTTGAATATCGACATTAGCACAGTTTAAAGGTACGATTTTGTTTCACTTAGACAAGATTTCATTAAATGAGTTGGAAAGTTTGCGTAAGACGTTCACTACAATTGTTATTGGTCTAACGCTTCTTTTACTACTTATTCCCATTTTGTGTCCACAAGCAAATGGACTATCCAATAGTGAACAACTGTCTTATAATAAGGTGAACTCCGATCTAATTTGGAATATAGTGTATGGTTCAGATACTTTGGGTGATACCGCTAATTCAGTTATAGTGACTCATGATGGTGGTTGTGTTATTACAGGATCCGTCTTTACCAATGGTGGGTCAGATGTGCTCCTAATGCGAATTACAGATACCGGAGTAGTCTCATGGGTTCAAAGCCTGGGGGGTGTAGGTGATCAGTTTGGATGCGAAGTCATCGAATGTCGTTCCGGTGGGTATGCAATCATTGGATACGAAAGGCGAAGTACCTTTAATACGGATGCACTATTGATTCGATGTGATGCCCTAGGGCAAATACTTTGGGCTGAAAGGTATGGAGATATTTCCTTTGAGGAAGGGATTGCTATAATTGAATGTACCTCGGGAGGGTTCGCCTTCACAGGTTACTCTACAAGTCTTGATGAAAATTCATCTGATTTTTGGCTAGTTCGCACTAATATTGCTGGAGAACAAATATGGAATCAAACTTTCCCTAAATATAGCACGGATATTTGTAACTCATTAGTGGAAACCGATAATGGAGGATTTATCCTTGCAGGTTCAACCGAAAGTTATGATCAAGGAGACCAAAATGGTTGGTTAGTTGCTACAGATATGGTAGGTAATATGTTATGGAATTATACGTATGGTAGCAATCAATATGAGCTTTTTCATGACGTTATACGAAATAGTAATGGCGCGTATATGGTGGCAGGAACTGCCGAACGAATGAATAATAGTGTTGCAGTTCTTGAGTTTGACTCACATGGGAGTCTAATTACAGAAAATATCTTCCCCATTTCGTTAGGGGATCATGGGTATGCAATCACTGAATGTCATAATGGGGGGTATGCGGTAACGGGACGCACTTCAGATTCTGATGGAAATAAGATAATTACTAATCTTCTAGTTTTACGCCTTGATGAAGCTGGGACTTTTCAATGGAGTAAGAGCTATGGTGGTCTTCAACCGGATATTGGGCGATCGATAGCACAAGCAACGAATGGTGATTTTATCGTGGCTGGAATCACACAAAGCTATGCAGGGACGCAGTCGGATGCATGGTTGATCAGGTTACCCGATATCGAGCCTCCTGAAGAGCTAAACCTTGTTTATGAGCGATTGGATATAGTTTTGATTAGTTTTGGAGTATTTCTTGCATTCATCGTGTTGGGCATTGCATTTTTCATCTATCATCGAAGTCGAGGCGAGCTAAAGGCAGTATGGATTAAGACTTCAAAATCTGATTTATTAAAATCAGCACTTTCACCGCGATTTCTTGAGGACTTGGATGTTCTCTTATCTGGTCCATTGATTTGTCGAAAGTGTGGAACAGTACATCATAAATCTGAGTTAGTTTGTATGGAATGTGGATCGGACCTTCATCGCTGTATGTTCTGTGATGGAACCCTTGGAGAAGACGAGCCAATAGTGTTTTGTCGCTATTGCAAAAGTCTAGCTCATCATCATCATATGCAAGAATGGCTTGCTAAACGCAATTTTTGTCCAAACTGTGGAGTTCAACTGCACCAATCATCAACTAGATTGTAAATTCAACTTTCATACAGATTCTGCAATACGCACATTTTACTTGAAAGGAGTTTTGACAAAGGCTTCTGAATATATTTTCCACCCACAGGATGTGTCTAGAACGGTAACAACCGTTAAAGGTGTCCACTTGTAAGGCTAGTTGAAAATTCTGCATTTGAAGTGAACCTTTCGATGGCCAAAACGCAAAGGGTCCGAATTATTGTAGGCGAACGCCCAAAAGTTACTAGTAAGGTCCTCGATGACACTAATATCCAATATAATTGGAAAACTTCTTTGCTTGATAAGAATCTGAAATATGATCTTTCCCGATGCGTTGGGTGTAGTCTGTGTCTTCCCTGCCCTTGGGACGCTATTACCCTTGGTCCTATACAGGAAATTGCAGCTGGCCGTTTAGAAGGAGCACCACTGATTCTAATAGATGAGGATAAATGCACCTTCTGTGGTCTTTGTGATTCAGCGTGTTTATTCAATGCCATTGAAGCTCGCTTTGATGATATTCCTGCAGACGTCCAATACTCACGGTTAAAAGGAAAACATGAACTCGACGATGATAAGTGTGCCCCTTGTCTTTTATGTGCGAAAATATGTCCCAGAGATGCAATTTCTGTAGATCTAAAAGTAACGCCAAAAACTAAACTCGTTCAATACAAAAATCCTAAAGCAGCCAAACGTGTCGCTGATGGTGTCCCTGATGCGAAAGGCACGATCCTTATCGACGAGGATAAGTGCACCTGGTGTGGACTCTGCGAACTGCTATGTCCTGAATGTATCACCATTTACTGGCTTGAAGAGAAGCCCAAACCTCCAGATTTTATTCCCGCAGTTGGTATCCGAGTAGACACCAAGTATTGTGACTACTGTGGTCTCTGTGAAAAAATCTGTCCATCCGATGCGGTTAAGGTTGTATGTGAGAGTTCACCACATCGCATAGTAAAAGATCCAGAAGTCGAAGGTACCATGACCATTGATGACGGATTATGTGTGGATTGTACACTCTGCGCTCAAAAATGCCCTTATGAAGCCCTTGATGTCACGTTACCCCTAACCGGAGCTATTGAGATTCAGAACCTCGAAAAATGTGATCCCACAGGGTGTGTTAATTGTTTCAATATCTGTCCAACAAAGGCTATCTATGCTACAGGAGATAAGGATAAAATCGCAATTAATGAGGAAATCTGTGTCTTTTGTGGGGCTTGCGAAAATGCATGTCCTGAGCAGGTCCTAAAAGTAACACGCGATAGTTATCAATTATCTCAACTGGAGAAAGCCCGGGATTGGGAATTCGCTCGCGCCCATAGATTCTATGACCATTTAATTGGACTGGATAGTCCACCCAACGATATTTATGAGCGAGTTATAAAGGTCCCTCCAGTAAGACATCCATCTGCGATTCAGACCAAGACGGAAAAGTGGTCTACGGATACAGTAAGTCGTCATTTAGCTCAAGATCGTATTAGAAAATTACAGCAAATCATCCGAAAGAATTGGCGGCTTCGATTACTCTTTGAAAGGGGTCGCATTGATCCACTCTGTACTGCGGTTCAAAAAGAAGTTAATAATAAAAAGCCATCTAAAACGAAAAGCCCCACAGCACCCCTAAAACATAAAGAACCTGTTAAAAAATCTAATAAAAAAACCAAACCCTAAATTCGATGACATTAGGGCAATTCTTTGATTTTGGTAAGTGGTCCCTTACTGGGTTTAATGGTGACTGTGGTGCCCTGACTAGGAATCATGGATTCAATCACCGCGTACGCCCAAGGACTTGGTTGCATTACCACAATTCTTTCAGGTTGATCTTCTTTCAATTTTGCTGCCACAACCACAGTTCCAACTTTTGAACCCACCTCGACAAAATCGCCTTCATTAACATTCAATCTCTGTGCATCACGAGTCGAAAGTGTAATTTGGGCTGCAACCTTTTCATATTCTTTGGCTAGCGTTCCTTCACTTACTTGAACTACATCAGCATCCAGTGCTCGGGCTAGAATTAATCGCGCCTCTATTTGAGGGTAAAGAAAATCACGTAATGCCAAGAATACTCACCAATATTACACTATACAAACAAAACCCCTTTTTCCTCTTTTCATAATTCAAACAGAAAGCATAATAGGCTCAAACTATCAGCGGATGCACGGGAAATTCACGCAGTTAATTCTGGAGACGAATAATGGTGGCCTATTCTGCTGTAACTCGTCCATTACAACCCTTTATGACTTACACACTGATTTTGTTAAACACAACTATTTTCATCCTGCAAACCATGTATTTCCCACTCACCTACCTCTTTGCGATGTACCCTATCCAAATAGTTACCGGGCAGAATCTCCACACCCTCATTACAAGCACCTTCTTGCACGCTGACTTCTTCCATCTCCTCATTAACATGTATTTTCTCTACATCTTTGGAAGTATAGTCGAACGCGAAATGCACCCCTTAACTTACCTCCTCCTTTACACTCTCGCTGGAATAATTGGTGGACTTGGTCATATTCTCATCATTTTCACCATTAGTCTACCCCTCGACCCATTAGGACCCCTTATCCCCACTATTGGCGCATCTGGTGCCATCTTTGGAATCATGGCCGCATATGCCTACCTCCTTCCTCGGCGACCAGTCGGAGTATATGGTGCTACTCGCACAATGGGCGCATGGAATCTTATTGTCTTCTATTTCATTATCGAAGTCATCTCTATATTCATTTCAATTGGAAGTGGTGTTGCCCATGGCGCCCATGTCTTTGGTTTTGTGGGAGGCTACCTTTTTGCCCTATTGTACCGGAATGTTCGTCTGCAATTAAATCGACGAAAACCTGGTGCAGAATACGATCCCTATGAATACTATGTATGAGTCCGGTGGTGGAGTTAATGGTAAATGATGGTATTGTGGCGATTATTCCGATTCGGTTTGTACCATCACCTAAGCACCGACTTGCTGAAGTTTTTGATAGACCGGCTCGTCAGAAGTTGACAGAAGCGATGTTAGAAGATGTATTAGCTGCAATCGAAACATCCGTGGGAGTAACAAAAATCGTTGTTGTAACAAATAATGAGGAAATTCCATCGATTTCTCTTCCGAAAGGATTTGAAGTTTTTAAGACTCGAATTATTGGATTAAATGCTGAATTATTAGAGGCAGTTATTTCAATGACAAAAGATGGATGGGAACGGGTAATAATCGTCTTAGCTGATCTTCCGCTTCTAAAGGGAGAAATCATTGATCAAATCATTCTTCAAGGTAAAATGCAAGAACAAACAATTATCGCTCAGGACTGGCGAGGAACTGGAACTAATATTCTTTTTACAAAACTCCCCCTTCAGTTTCACATCAATTTTGGTCACCAAAGCTTTAGAACTCATATCGAGGAGTTCGAAAAGCACAATCACCAATGGTTGAGTTTTCATTCCTTGGAATCCGCATTGGACATTGATGACCTTGAAGCTATACAGAAGTTCATGTTACTGGCACAAAGGGAAAATGCAATCAAAGCTACAAATACATATCAAACGCTTCTCACCCTACAATCAAAGCAAAACAAGTGAGGGATTCTAATCTTCATTTGCATTAAGTGGGTATACTTGTCCTAAAATTCAGAAGAGAAACGAATTTCCAGGTTATTGAAATGTTAGTAACTTGAATCAAAAATGGGCTGAAATATCAATACGTTTATTAGGTGCCTGAATTGTCGTGGATGCAGTTAGAGCCGATGAGCTATAGCTACAAAAGAAATACTACTACTTAGATTGAGGCTAATTTCAATGTCAAGTAAATGGGTGTACTTGTTTAGCGAAGGTAACAAGGACATGCGTGACCTGCTTGGTGGGAAAGGAGCGAACCTTGCAGAAATGAATAACGCGGGGTTACCCGTTCCACCAGGGTTTACTATCACCACTGAGGCATGTAATGCGTATTTTGCTAATGATAAACAGTTTCCTGAAGGCATGTGGAACCAGGTCCTAGAAGCCCTTAAAACCCTTGAAAAACAAACTGGAAAACGCCTAGGAGATCCAGCAAATCCACTTCTCGTTTCTGCTCGATCAGGGGCTCGAATATCCATGCCAGGTATGATGGATACGGTGCTTAATATTGGATTTAATCAAAAGGTTTTGGACGGATTTGCTAAACTCACAGGGAATATTCGGGTAGCCTGGGATGCGTACCGACGTCTGATTCAAATGTTTGGCAATATTGTAAAAGAAATTTCTCGTCACAAGTTCGAAGCCATACTAGATGAATACAAAGCGAAAACCGAGGGGGGCCGTGATACTGACTTATCGGTTGCGATGCTCAAAGATATAGTACGTGATTTCAAAGATCTTTATCAATCTGAACTAGGTGAAAAGTTTCCTGATGATCCCTTGGAACAAATTCGTCAAGCTATTGCTGCTGTATTCAATTCTTGGTTTGGGGCACCTGCCACCTCTTATCGGAATGCTGAAGGAATTTCTCATGATTGGGGAACCGCTGTCAACATTCAAACCATGGTCTTTGGCAACATGGGAGAGAGAAGTGGAACTGGGGTTACTTTCACCCGTAATCCGGCAAGTGGTGAAAAACAAGTGTGGGGTGAATATCTCTTAAATGCTCAAGGTGAAGATGTTGTTGCTGGGATTCGCACCCCTCAACCTATCTCCCACCTTGAAGAGGATTTACCCAAGATATGGGATGAGTTCATCAATATTTCCAATCGCCTTGAACAACATTACCGTGATATGCAGGATCTGGAGTTTACCATTGAACGCGATAAGCTGTATATGCTCCAAACACGCACTGGCAAGCGAACGGCTATAGCAGCAGTAAAGATTGCTGTCGATATGGTTCAAGAAGGACTTATCGAAAAGAATGAAGCGATTCTTCGTGTTAATCCCAATCAAATCGATCAATTTCTACACCCACGCTTTGATCCTGAAGCTGTTGAAGAAGCGAAAAATTCTGGGCATTTAATTGCCTGGGGACTCAATGCATCACCTGGTGCTGCAACGGGTCTCGCAATTTTCGATGCCGATACAGCTGCTGAACGTGGGCAAGCTGGAGAAAAAGTCATTCTTGTTCGACCTGAAACTAACCCTGATGATGTCCACGGAATGATCGAAGCTCAAGGTATACTCACTCAACGAGGGGGAATGACCTCCCATGCCGCCGTTGTAGCACGTGGCTGGGGCAAGGCATGTGTGGCAGGATGTGAAACCATTTCCATCGACATGGACGCTCGAACATTCCGAGTCGGGGACATAGTGATTCGTGAAGGTGATCCTATCTCCATTGATGGAACAACTGGCTCCGTCTTTCAGGGAGAAATTAGAACCATTGATGCCAGTTTTGATGAAGAAAGCGAACTCGTTACGCTTCTGTCATGGGCTGATGAAATTCGCAAATTAGGTGTATGGACTAACGCAGATAATCCCAAAGATGCCAGACGAGCTCGTAGCTTCGGTGCTGAAGGTATTGGGTTATGTCGAACAGAGCACATGTTCTTCGAAGAAGAACGGCGCCCAATCGTTGTCAAAATGATTATGTCTGAGGATGAAAGTGAGCGCCAGAAGCTCCTTGACCAATTATTACCCTTCCAACGCGAGGACTTCGAGGGGATTTTTCGAGCAATGGATGGATTCCCCGTTATTGTGCGTTTAATAGATCCGCCGATGCATGAATTCCTTCCAACCAAGGATGAACTCAATGACGAAATCTGTCAATTACAACTCAAACTGCAAAGTAATCCATCGGAAACCATGTTAAAACGGATCAAGAAAAAGATCGCAGAAAAAGAGCATCTATTAGATGTAGTTGAAAGTATGTGGGAAACAAATCCCATGATGGGGCTTCGGGGCTGTCGCGCAGGTATATCCTATCCGGGTCTGACTGAAATGCAAGTGAGAGCCATATTTGAAGCTGCGTGTAACGTCGCCAAAGAAGGAGTGAAAGTCTACCCCGAAGTGATGATTCCCTTAGTTAGTCATGTCAATGAACTCATGCTAGAAAGAGAAAAACTAGAAAAAGTCGTCAAAGACGTGTTAGAAGAAAAGGATTGTAAACTCAAGTACAAGTTCGGATTGATGATTGAAACTCCTCGTGCCGCATTAACCGCTGATGTCGTGGCACAATATGCGGATTTCTTCTCGTTTGGAACCAACGACTTAACCCAAATGACTTATGGCGTATCACGAGATGATGCTGAGGGTAAATTCCTCCGCCAATATGTCGCCTGGGGTATTCTACCAAATAATCCCTTTGAGATTCTTGACCGCGATGGTGTTGGAACCCTAATGAAAATAACCATCGAGAAAGGACTAGCGACCAATCCAAAGCTTGAAATTGGTGGCTGTGGTGAACATTTCGGTGAACCCAGTTCAATTGAATTCTCACATATTATCGGTTTAAACTATGTCAGTG
>JABXGY010000228.1 GCA_016550395.1 archaeon
GATCAATCCTATGGTTTTCCTAGTGGTGCGACGCAAACAGCGACTACGTTTTGGGGCTGGGCTTTGCTTCGTCTCAAACGGTGGTGGGTTATTATCGTCGGTATCACATTTATTACCGTGACCGCACTTGCTCGAATGGGTCTTGGTTTGCACTTTCTTGGTGATGTGATAGGGGGGATCATCGTTGGGGTGATTATTGTGGTCTGGGCCTATTTCCTTGTTCCTTACTTTTTACCACGATGGAAACAAGCACCTCGATATTTCCAGAACTGGTTTCTTCCTATCCTTGCACTAATCTTTTTCTTCATCTATTTCATTGCGTACGCTCTCGGATTACCTTTTTTTCCATCTGAAAATATCGCTATCTCGATGGGTGTTGTGGTCGGATTTAGTGTCGGCATTGTTTTAGAAAAGCAACATGTTGGATTCTCCATGGCTGTATCAAAAAATACCAAAGTTGTACGTGCAATTATGGGAATCATTATCGCCCTTGTTTTATACTATACTTTATCCGCCGTTTTTGCTTTGATTCCAGCCATTCCCCTTCTAGAATATTCAACTCGATTCATTCGATACATTCTTGTTGGTTTCTTTGGAGCTTTTGTCATTCCTTTCCTCTTCACCTATATTGAGAAACGAAAAGAGAGTATAAATAAGATTTCAGAATGACAATATCAAGTCGGGTAAGAGTAGGCATCCTAGATGCTAGCGGACTTTTATTTTCGTATCCAAGACGATTTCCTCAAAGAACTCCTGTTTTGCCCGGCAAATTGGACAAATATGTGGAGGTTCCTCACGGAAAGTAACATAACCACAAACTTTGCAATAGAAGAATTTACGATTCGTATCTTTAGCTGCTCCTGTTATATCAGGGGGGATTTTCTTTTCAGGAGGCTTTCCAGACGCACGATCGATTTTCGCTTGTGGACGGCGCTCAGGAATCGGTTCAATGGGTTTGGCGCCGTCGGCGACATCTTTACGAACATAAAGGGCACAATAGCACATTCCAAATTCTTCGACATCAGGATCTCGATAATCACAGGGACAAATGATGTCACGGTCCCATTCGAAATTTCCGGAGGCTAGCCGACACGGACACGAGGGGTAACCATAACGTTCTTCGTTTTCCTTGAGTCCTTCAAGAAGGTTCTGAAGAAAATCCGGATCTGGGGTTAGAAAATATCCATGAGTTTTTGCATCCATCTCTGCCCGACGTTTTACATTCTCTAATTTAATCATAAACCCAACGCCTTGGAAATATCATCTTTTTTAAAGCCGGTGATTAAGGTTTTATCATCGATGATAGTGGTGGGAAATGCTAACCGACCACCCCGTTTTTTGATATCCTTATTGACAAGATCTCGGTCCTCGGAATTTAGTTTATCTACGTCAACGTATTCGTATTCGATGCTCTTATCCTTTAGGAATGCTTTTGTCATTTTACACCAGCCACACGTGCTAAGGGCATAAAGGAGGACTTGGTGGTCTTTTTGAGTTCCTTCGACTTTTATGCGGTCCATATTTTTGATGTCCCTCCGCACTTCCTCGCTTCTGGACTTTAAAAGAGTTGTCAAGTTACCTGATGCTAAAATGGTTATTTGTCCGGGTGCTTGCTAGCAAGCTCGATAAATTGAAAAACAAAGGATCAGCACTAGGCAGGTATTATTTGGATTATAATCGGGTGTTTATGGATGAAGTTTGAGCTCATCAGTGCTCCTGGAATCGCACACAATAGTTATTTCTTTGCTGATCAAGGTGAAGCTTTCGTTGTCGACCCACGTCGAGATGCGAATATTTATCTTGAAATGGCGAAGGAAGCCTGTGCAGAAATTCTCTATATCTTTGAAACTCATCGTAACGAAGACTACGTCATCGGTTCTTCAGAACTCCAAAATCTCACCGGTGCCGAAATCGCTCATAGTCGCCAAACTCCCTTCAAATACGGGGAGCATAATGTGAATGATGGTGATACCTTCAATATCAGCCGATTCCGTGTTGAAACTCTTCACACTCCCGGACATACCGAGGATAGCATCTGTTATAGTGTTACAGATACTGCGAGTAGTACCCGGCCTTTTCTAGTCTTCACAGGTGACACCCTATTTGTTGGGGATATTGGTCGAACTGATCTTCCTGGACTTGACATCTGGGAGAAAATGACGGAGAAATTGCATCATAGCTTACACGAGAAGCTCCTACCCCTGGGTGATGATGTCCTCATTTATCCGGCGCATGGTGCAGGATCGATTTGTGGACACAAACTGAGTGATCGCGATTTTAGCACCATTGGATATGAACGAACTCATAATCCAGTGTTGCAACTTGAGAAAGAAGCCTTCATCGAACATGTGCTAAGTATCGAGTTGCGTCGTCCCCCTTATTTTCGAAAAATGGAAGATTTGAATTTAGTTGGACCCCCTCTTCTTCGAGATGCACAAGTCCCTATACCCTTGTCTATTGCCCAATTCGAGAAAGCTATGGAGAAGTCTAATACTGTCGTGGTGGACACACGTAATCCCGATGCTTATGCCTCTTCTCATCTGTCAGGTTCATTAAGCATTTGGCTTCGAGGGTTGTCCTTCTATCCTGGGTGGGTACTGACCCACGACCAAGAGCTGCTCCTCATAGTAGAACGTCCTCAGGATATGGATACTGTAAAACCGTTTCTCTGGCGGCTTGGGTATGATAACATCATAGGGTATCTTTGCCCGGGTATAGATGAATGGCGAAATAAGGGAAAACCCACGGATCAACTGGGTGTCATCTCAGCTATTCAGTTGAAAGAAAAACTGGAAGGGAATGAGTTGATGCTTATTGACGTCCGTTCAACTGCGGAATGTGAAAGCGGTTTCGTGGCGGATTCAACATACATTTACGTAGGAGAACTTGCGGACCACCTAGACAAGATTCCAAAGAATAAACCGCTAGCCACAGCCTGTGCCACGGGATTGCGTGGGAGCCTTGCTGCGAGTATTCTTCGAAGAAATGGTTTTACCGATGTTAGCAATGTTTTAGGTGGACTTGAAGCTTGGCATACTCTAGGTTATCCAATGGTGCAAGAATGCCCGGTATAAATCAGGAGCAGCAATATATCAGTAGTTCTCATCAAAACACCCTTAATGAATGAAATAGGCCCAAAAAAAGGCGAGAATCGCTACAGCGATAGTCACTATTAGGGCGATGGGAACAGCATAGCGAAGGACGCGACCTTCGATGCCTGATTCGTCAATCACGGCAGCTGCATTTTGAAGCTTTGCGGGTGACACAACACTGGCGAGACCACCTCCAATTCCACTACTCGCGCCTACGACCAGGGGGTGGGCACCAATGAGAGTAGAAGTTGTTTGATGGTAGGACTGGAACATCGCAATAGTTGAGGTTTCACTCCCACTTACAAACCCTCCTAATAATCCCAAAAATGCAGCTGTTAGGGGATAAAGTGGCCCAAAGGTTGATGCAGTGACCACTGAGAGAACAAAAATCATATTCCATGAGTTATGAATTTGCCATGAGCCATCGCCAGCAATGTAACTTCCCGAAAAAATCATAACATACGCTAGCGCAAAGAAGATAGCTGCGGAAATAAAAGGACGCCAGGCACGACGTAACCA
>JABXGY010000229.1 GCA_016550395.1 archaeon
AAAGATATGTGAGGTAAGGTATGGCAGGGATAGGTGGTTTCATCACAAAACACAAAATGAAAGATGGAAATGAGATACTTGATTTGATGCTTCAATCAATGATGCATGAGACGTTCTACACCAAATCGGAATTCATAGACGAAGAGAAAGGCTGGTATCTCGGCGGTATAGCCATTAAAGGAAGCTTTGCTGATTGCATGCCCATATACAATGAAACCCACGAAGTAGTCATGTTTTTAGTCGGGGAGTGTTTTGTTGACACTGTAACAACGTCTTATCTTAAGAATAAAGGGCATGAATTCAGCACTGGTGATGCAAGTTGCCTTGTGCATTTGTATGAGGAGGAAGGTGAGCGCTTCATAGAAAAACTGAATGGCTGGTTCAGCGGTTGCATAGTGGACAGACGACGCGGAAAGGCCTTTTTGTTCAACGACTGGTATGGAATGCGAAAAATCTACTACCACGAGGATGAAGACGGGATCTACTTTTCTTCAGAGGCGAAGGCCCTATTTAGGGCCATCCCAGAACTCAGAGAAGTGGACCCTCAGAGTATAGGCGAATACCTTTGTTTCGACTGTGTATTGAATGATCGCAGCTATTTTTCAAAGGTGCACCTTCTTCCAGGAGGTTCGTTGTGGGTGTTTCAAAAAGGAGGCGCGGAAAGAAAAAGTTACTTTGATCTTGTTACCCTCGAAAACCAGTCAAAATTGGCCTCTCAACCGTTTTTCGAGGAACTGATAGGGACATTTGAGGATATAATGCCTCGGTATTTTTCGGGAGACGAAATGTTTATCTCCGTGACCGGTGGTCTTGATACTCGTCTTATGTTGTCCTGCCTTCCTTCCGATCACCACAATATTAAGGCAATAACGTTCGGTGGGATGTATGGAGACTGCCAGGATCTTCGTATAGGAAGAGAAGTCAGTAAAGCATGTAACCTTGAACATCATACAATACGTCATGAAAAGGACTTTCTACCTAAGTATTCAAATTATGTGGAACGTGCCGCCTATATCACGGATGGATTGACCGATCCTACGTGGGCAGATGAACTGTACTTTAACCAGCGATCGAGACTTGTTGCTCCAATCAAACTCACAGGAGTGTATGGAAGCCAGGTATTGGGGAGAGTAAGGACGGCTTTGCGGAACAGGATGCCTGACCCTGAGTTGATTAGTGATGAATTCATGCCCTACCTAAAGGCGAATGCAGATGCTATCGCATCATACAAGAATGAGAATAATTTATCTTACTTGTTGAAGAGGGAACTTCCATGGTACTGGTCTAAGTCACTCGTTCCTCAGCTGTCTCAACTTACTGTTCGGAGCCCTTTTTTAGATAAGGATTTTGTAAAAATGCTATATCGTGCGCCAGCCGAAGGATACGATGGCTCTGATTTTGAGTTGCAGGGGATTAGGAGGAATAATCCAAGACTGATGGATGTCAGGACAAACAGAGGTGTTGGGGGAAAACAAATCCCGTTAATTTCTAACTTGATGCATATGTTGAATAAATATCGTGCCCTTGGTGAGAAGATACTTAACTGGGACATCCTTCCATATTCACTTCAGCATCTTGTAACTAGGGTGGATACAATGTTCTTGTCGCCTGTACATATAACCAAATTGTTTCTTGGTTTTGAGTATTTTCGGCACTATAATCTTTGGTATAGGAGAGAGTTAGCTCCCTATGTTAGAGAAATACTCCTTGATAAAAGGACACTTCAACGACCGTACTGGAATAAGAATCGCCTGATTCAAATCGTCAATGACCACGTAAAAGGGCGAGGCCGCTATTTGTCGGAAATACGTAAGGTCTTGACAGTTGAGTTGATCCACAGGGTGTTAATTGAGGGGTGATTATTCCACTAGGATTGGAAAGAAAATTCCCATGGCAGGGAAATAGTCTCCGGAAAATATCATAACTCAAAGGAAAGATTGTGAAGACAGAATTAGTCATACTAATAACTGTATTTGGTTTTCCCATATTCTTGGGGCCTGCTGCGTTTGCAGGCACATATTGGGTAAGTCCTGCAGGAACGGCAACATGGACCAATGCCCAAAGCGTAACGCCATTAAGTGGAACTGCTTGCGCTTCACTTACAACTGCAAATAGCAATGCTTCAGCAGGTGATATTGTCTATCTGAGAGGAGGAACTTATACAGATCAAACTCTGAAACCATCCAATTCTGGGACTTCTGGCAATTCAATAACCTTTGCTGCTCATGCAAGTGAAACACCTGTATTAGATGATACCGGGGAGGTCATTGGGGCCCCGTATGATTATGGGATTCTGCTTGATGGAAAAGATTACATAATAATTGACGGTCTCACGATTAGGAACCAAGAACGAATGGTGTATTTGCTTAACGGGGCCACTCACAATGAAATAAAAAAGTGCACGATTCATACATATCCTTATACTCCTGGAGGAACAGTAGGCGATAAAGCCATAACTTCCTATGATTATGATGGGGCTCATGGTGGTAATAACCATAATTGGATACATGATAATACTATATATGATGTTGGATATATTGGCCGTGATACGTGTGATGATATGGCAGGTTTAATTATGATTGGCGTTACTGCCCATGATTATGTCAGTCATTATAATACCATAGAAAACAATACATTATATTGGGGCGGCCATTATATAGTTCAGACGTTTAGTTGTTATAACGTAATAAGAAATAATGTTATACACAATGAGGGTTTCATGCCTGATGATAATCCTTACTGTGATCCTAAGACTGGTTCATGGAATGGGACGGGTAAGTGGGGAAATAGATGTATGGAAATTAACGATGGAAATGGTCGAGCCATGATTAATAATCTTATAGAAAGTAATCGTGTCGGCCATGCTGGAAATCCTCCCGATGGTGGCGGAGCAAATGGCATTGTACTTACAGGGAAGGGTAATATTGTAAGATATAATTTCGTTTGGGATGCTGGTGAAAAAGGTATCTATTGCAAGCAAATCACCAATGGAGACTCAGATAATAATAGGATTTATAGCAATACTATTTATTATACTGGATATTCTTATGGCGAATTAGGAAACGTAGCATTTGCAGCGATCTATATAAATGACCTTAGTGATTATAATGTTTTGCGAAATAATCTCATCTGGGGAACACATCCTAGTGTTGTGGATATTAATAACGGTGCCACTCCCGATAACACAGTTGATAATAATTGGTGGTCAAGCGATCCAAATCCATTATTTAGAGACACAACTCTTGATACGCCTGCCAATTCTGCAAGCAAACCAGATTTATCCTTGCAAAGTGGCTCTGGATGTATAGATAAGGGGACATTTCTAACCCAAGCGAATGGGTCAGGCTCAAGTTCGCGTATCCTGATTGTTGATGACGCCCTGTACTTCCAAGACGGTTCTTGGGGATCAAGCTTGTCCAATATATACGCAGATCATATCGCCATAGGAACGGTTACTAACACGGTGCAGATCCAATCGATCAACTACTCATCAAACACGATTACCCTTGCTTCTCCTATG
>JABXGY010000230.1 GCA_016550395.1 archaeon
AAATGCCTCCTATTGAATTGATACCTAATGTCCCCATTTTATTGTAATCCTATCTTGACCCAAAGTAGTTTCCATGGTATTATCCCAATAGTTATTTTTATTAAGATTAAAGGGGATATGCCATGGATCTGCCAAATATTTTTTGCCCAAACAAAGCGTGTTCTACTTTCGGGAAAAAGGGACAAGGTAACATTGTCTGCTATGAAATGTATGGCCCCAATAGGACGAAGCTCTTGCGCTGCCGAATCTGTAAAACCAGATTCTCTGAGCGACGTAACACGGTTTTCTTCGGCCTGCATACCGAGGAAGACACAATCGCCAAAGTTGTTCGGTGCTTGGCAGAGGGTGACAGTATTCGGGCAACTGCCCGAATCATGAATTTGGATAAGGACACCGTTTATCGTATCTTTGATCGCGCCAGTACTCATTGCCAAAAGGTTTTAGAACATCTCATGATAGATCTTCACCTTGAGGAATGTCAACTTGATGAACTGTGGAGTTTTGTTAAAAAAAAGAGAAAAATTTAACTGCATTGGAGAAGATCCTTGCCCACTATGGAGATGCCTGGGTCTGGTGTGCTTTTGACCCTGTCAATAAATTGTTGCCCGTGGTTGTTGTTGGGAAAAGAACCAAAAAAAATGCCAAGAAATTGGTAACGAAACTTGATGAAGTTACTGATGACACCATTCCTTTCTTTACCAGTGATGAGCTTCGCCACTATGAGGGGGCACTTCTCGAGACCTATGGTACTGTTCAGGAGGTAGCCAGAAAAACAGGCACCAGAGGGCGACCACCAAAGCCAAAACTGATTCCACCTCCCGAACTGCGGTATGCTCAGGTGGTAAAGAAACGTGAGAAGGGACGGGTCGTATCTATAGACACAGCGATCATCTTTGGTGATCCAGAGGAGGTGAAGAAACTCCTGGCAGCCTCTTCTAGCAGTAAAAACATCAACACTTCCTTTGTTGAACGTAACAATTTAACTATGCGACAGAGTTCTCGAAGATTGGCGCGAGGTGGTAATGGCTTCTCTAAGGAACTCTGCAAGTTGGAATCCCAGCTCTATTTAGCCTCTGGTTACTATCATTTTGTTAAAACCCATTTGGGCCTTCGGGAAAAAGTTATTGATGGTCCTAGAAGACGGCGCCGAAGAACGCCCGCCCTTGCTGCTCAGATTACCAATCATATTTGGTCAACTAAGGAATTATTGGTCTATCGGGTACCATAATTTTTCAATAAAGTAGGGACACTAAGCATATTTCAATATCCGGATTCAAAAGGTTTATTCAACTCAGTGCCACAACTTTTGAACGATGCCAAGACATTATTAATGCCTACCGAAATGCTCGTAAGCAAAGAGGTGATGCAACCGGGCCCCTTGATTTATTAACGGCAATTCAGACTGACTTTATATTCCGGATGCCGGCCCTCCAAGTAGTTGAAGCTCAAAAAAATAATAATCAACCTATCTATAATTATCTATTCACATGGAAATCACCTGCATTAGGTGGTATCTTCGGTGCTTGCCATGCGCTTGAAATCGGTTTCGTCTTTGGTACTTACAGTGATAAATTTGGCGGTTCCGGTCCTGATGCAGATGCTCTATCACGGAATATCCAGGATGTATGGCTGAGTTTTGCCCGTACTGGTAACCCTAGTTGTGAAAGTATTGGTACATGGCCACCTTATAGTGACCGTCGGGAGACTATGATATTGGGCAAAGAATGTCATATAGAGAACGCGCCCTATGAAGCTGAACGCAGTGCCTGGGATAAGGTTTCAATCGCAATCACAAAACCGATATAAGGAAATAATAGTTCATTTTCGTAATTCACCTCATTTCATTCATTGGGTTGTAGCTTTTCTAAAAAACACCTTCGTGAACCATAAATCTATAACTCAATCTCTTTTTAACCCTGAACCCTGAACGTAGAAATGGAACGATTCAATTTAGTATGAGACCTAGTAAACGCCGTATTTCTTAGCTGCCCGCATGAAGGCGCGGAAGTTTTCCGGATTCTTCGTCTCCGTCGCCGAGCAGCCTCCGGTCAGCGTATAACCACCGCCGGGGGCGCAGGTCTCGATGAGCTGACGGCAGCAGTGTTCGACTTCTTCCGGAGTGCCGGCCACCATCAGCGAGGCCGGGACGTTACCCGAAATGGCACAACGGTCGCCGATCATCTTCTTGG
>JABXGY010000231.1 GCA_016550395.1 archaeon
AATGATTTGTGACAAATTTAAGTTATTTTCCTGCAGCTATCGGCGAGGTTATGGATGCGCTAATTAGGAGTTACTCGCTGTCCTGTAGGCTCAGATGTGAGGAGGAATCAGAAATCGTTGTGTTGGTTCTAACCGGCACAAAACAAATTGTTGAGGGTGAATAAAATGGCAGATAAAAAATTACTGTTGTTCGTGCTGTTCCTTATGTTAATGGCATTAATTGGTGAAAGTTCCGCCAGGACGGTGCAAATCCCAACTTCAGTCGACGAGGCTATCGCAATAATCAACAATGCTATTGATGAGGCTATCGAACTAGTTAGAGAAGCAATGGATAGTGATCCAGCTCAGACTGACGAAGCAATCAATAATGCTTGTTCTCTACTAAGGGATGCAGTTGATGAAGCTACTACTTTGATTCAGGAAGCAGCAATTGAAGAGGTTACTTTGATAGAAGAGGAGATTGAGGAGGATATTGCTTCTACAGAAGAAAGAATTAACGGTGATATACAGGAAAAAATTCAAACATTAGCCCGGAAATTGGTTGAAAACAAGACTTTTGGACCAAATGAAATCGATTTCGCCGGTTCGATAGTTGCTGGTATGGTCAGTGCTTACGAATTAATAGGAGATAATTCTTATAGAATTTCTGCCGAATTGGTCGGGGAAAATATCATTTCTGCCGCCTTGGGAAATTTTAAGGGTGATGAGGTTTTTGCCTTAGCCCGCTTGAGTCAAATATGTGGTACTCAGTGCGATAATCCCTGGTGGACGGCATTATGTGAATTTTATCAAAATGTACAGAATGACGTTGGTGGCACCGAAAGTTATATTTCTCAGCTTGCATCTGCTGGCCCATCTACAGCGGTATTCAACCTCGCTTACTATGCCGTTGCAGCCTACTATGTAGATGCTGCAGATAAGGAAATCTGGAGGAGTGAATTGGTTAATTACTTAATCCAGATTGATGATGACATCTCTGATTCTCCGGTCATGGTACTAGGTATAGCTACATGGGCTCTGACGCTCACAGGTGGGTTAGACGATACTGCCCTTGATCCTGACGGGATGGGGTCTCCTTACTGGCATAAAAAGAGGCTAAAAGACTTACCGGCGATTCTTTTGAATCATCAGGTACCAGCCGGTGCTATTTATACAGGTAGTTTTTTTCGGCGGTTTGACCATGGTGGTGACATTACAGGCTGCCTCCCAAGCGGCGGTACAGAAGATACAATATTTGCAATACTTGGACTTATTGGGGCTTATCAAGACAATCCTGGTTCGGAAATAGAAGCAGCAATTACTGCAGCAAAGCAGGCAATTGTTGAAATCATAGGTCCCGATGGGGATCTATGCAATCATCAATTGGAGTGCCGATGTTTAGATAATTATCGTTTGCTTGCAGCGGAAATACTTCAGGTTTTTAGAGAGCTTTGCAATGCTGAAAATTTAGTCCAATGATAACATGCAACTTTTGTCATCATTGTATTGTCCGGCATTGCTGGTGAATAAAATTTTAGAGTTTAGTTAATAAGAATATCCAAAAACAGGAGGAATGATGATGAAATTTATTTAATGGATTTAGCTGATAACGTGGGTGTAAGTTTAAGGAAAAACTAAATTTATATTATGGAGGATGGCCATGAGACATTTAGGAAGAACAATTGTGAGGGTATTAATACCTGTATTATTGATTTTTGCAGGTGCTCGGTATGTGTATGGAGATGCAGGTGGTGCCGCAGTAAATACTAATGATATATTAAATTCCAATCAAACTCAGAATCAAAATACCTATGGTCCCGGTTATTCTAATGCAGTAACCGGAGATTCTATTTCTGTTGGCGTAGGCGGCAGTGCCGCTGCAGAAGGTGGTGATGCCGATGCTGTTTCTTACAGTGGCGGATCGAGTTCGGGTGCTGTTGCTAATATTAGTAGTACATCAATTTCAAAACCTAAGGTTAGGATACCACCGCTTTCTATAGTCCCACCCTATTTGCCATATTGGACGCACGGCGGATGGGGGATTATTCAAGCTTACTTTCCAAATGGACCAAGCAGTTATAATTTAGTATATGAGCGGACATTTAATCCTGATGATTCCGAAGATATGAAGGAACTCAAAGGTGTTTTAAAGGCTTTACCTTATAGCAATCCGTTAAATGTGCTTGGAGGTCTTTTCAACGGTGTACGTGCTGTATTGGGTGGACCTGATTATTTCCATCGTGGCAGGGGATTTGAGATAGCCAATGCTCTGATTCGTGAACGTAGACCTGATGGAAAACCGCTTTTAGTTTTCATTGATTCCAATATAAGCAGGGAGCTTCTTAACGGTGCAGGTTACGCTTATGTCGGAAGAGTAAGTTTGGAAGGCGATGTTGATCGCAACTGGGATCAGGTGTATGGTGCTGCTGTAGCAGAAGCCTTACCTTGGGATGTGGATATTCTGCTTATCTCCGGCGGCATGAAGGGTGTTACTGTGGGTTCTAATCTATCGTTCCCTGGGGCAACCGGTGCCTACAGCCACACGAGTTATTCTCTTTCTTTTCTTGGAGCTATGTCGAGTGGAATCACAGAAGGTAAGGGAAAGGCTATGGTCAGCGCCGAAGGTTATAGATATTGGCCGGAGGCTTTAACTAAAAGAAGAATTCCTAAAGCCCTTTATGACAGAATTCATGCAAGGCCTGTGGCAAAAGAAGAAAAGGTAACAATGCAACAGGCTCAACAGGTCCAGCCTACAGCGGCAGGCCAGAAACTGTCAGGAGTGAAAGTAAGTCGAGAGTTGTTTGACCTTGCAGGGTTCGATGAGGGACAGCGCGTGCAGAACCTGATAATACAGTAAATTATATGAGTTGGTGAAATTTAGGAGGAGTTTAACATTAGATTTTACGGGGGAGAAGAAAGGAGGTGGAAATGCGATAGGAATATAAGGTTTTTGTATCGCGTAACAAAGGGGTTTTTAGTGTTTATGATTGCTAATGCGTGATTAGCAATCGAAAGGGAATGTAAAAATAAGATAAAGAAAAGGAGTTCTAACAATGCTTAAAAAAGTATTATTTTCAGTAGCTGTTATTCTGCTTGTCTCAGGAGTTACCTTTGCGCAACCTCCAGCCAGCGCTGCCGCAGGAAGCCTTTATCAATACCAGAATTTTGTAGTGGGTGATATTATGGTCCCATCTACAAGTGGTATGAGCAGCATCCTGACCGTATCTCATGGAGATACCGCTTTCGCTTTGCAATCTTTGGAGGTCGGCAATGAGCAAAGTACACCTTATTGGTTCAGTCCTCTTAGCTATCCTTGGCAGGAAGATCCTAAAGTCAAAGGAAATCAGTTACAAACTGCTGATTTATTCCAGAAAACAGAAGCCGAAGCAGATTGTGGGATTGTTACTGTAAGTGCATTCCTTAGCGGTTGGGGTGTCCAGGAGCAGTTTGTGGGTTTTAGCGATGCTCCCAA
>JABXGY010000232.1 GCA_016550395.1 archaeon
AACATGGCCTTTCATGAATCCCTCTTTGGCAAGGTGATAGCTTCCTGGGTACATACCAATTTCTTCATCTGTGCAGAGTGTACAGATGATATCGAAATGAGGGTTAATTCGAAGTTCATGAAGCACCTCAAGGGCGACAATCATTCCTGCTATACCTGATTTCATGTCAATAGCTCCACGACCAAAGAGTTTCCCATTTTCAACAACAGGATTGAAAGGCTCCTTAGTCCAAGGTTCCTCAATAGGAACGACATCCATGTGGGCATAAATTGTGACTGCTTCTCCCTTCTCAAAGTCACGGTGTGCTACTAAATTTACACGGGGACCTTCGAGGGGGAACGGAATTTTTTCAATTTCCTCTGTAGGAATAATTACGCGTTTAGTCTGAAAGTCTAGTTTCTCGAAAATAGGCTCCAAAAATTGGACCATCTCTTCATAATTATTTCCTGGTGGAACCACAGTGGGTATATGGATGAGGTCTTTGAGCAACGCGACGAGTCGATTCCGTTTAGCCTCTACGGCTTGGAATACTTCTTCTTCGTTCGGTCGCTGGGTTGGTAGCTTCGCTTTTTGGGGCATCTGATCATTTTCTGGGATAGTAAAAGATTTCACGATAATTTAGGTGTAATAAACAACAAAAACCCCTAGAAATTTTTATGAAAAAGGATGTTTGTCTCCATCTGAGGTTCTCGTAAGACTTACGTGACTTCAACGAATTCTTCCGAAACGCCTTTACATAGTCTGGGAAAGACCAATTTGATGACTTCTGTTCGTCAAGCCTTCACGGCTCATTCGGAAACGGTGCGAGATTATCTAGTCGCTTTAATACAAGTAGATTCGGGAATCTACAAAACAGATCAACTTAAAACAATCCTTGAAGCACCAGATTCGACCATTCGCTTAGAAACCGAATGGCTCCAATCACTCATGGAGGTTCTTCTGTACATTCAGAAATACATACAACTCGTAGAGCGGTGGGTTACTCACACTCAAGGTCTGGTAAAGAACCTAGGTGCGACGCAAAGAGAACTGAGAGAATTTGAAAATTTCAAGCTTCAGGCTTCAGAGTTTCTGCCAACGAAGAATTTTGATCAAAAGTATCTGCGATGGGTTTTAGAGGATGCCGCTCAAGAATTAGACCGATTAATTGCTACTTCTCACCAGTTATTGTTTGATGTTTCACATATTGTTGAATTAATTGAGCAGTTTAAAGGGCCTTTCTTTTTGAATGTAAAACAAATCGCTGAAAATTGGGAGGAACATTCACGTCGAGATTTTCTCATACCCCTCTCAAATATTCTTCAAGAAATTGATACAAGTGGTGATTCGTCTCTAACACTTCAGCAGTTTAGTCGGTATCTCGATACTATCTCACAAGTTGTTTCCGCCATGCCAATCTTTGTGTTAGAATCCTCTTCCTTCGCAACTTATTCCCCGCAAATGCTCCAAGAGAATCAAAGAATGATTAATCAATTAATCGAGAGCAATGACAATCTTCGTCAGTTTGTAGAAATTCGATCCCAAGCGTATACGCATATTATTAATGAACAAACTGCGCTTTGGAATGCTGTCCTTCCTTATGAATCGCCTATTGGGCAAGTGTTAATTACTATCGGGTTAAATCCGTCACAAGGGGTTGATGGTCTCATTCCAGATCCGCTTCCCACCGATACGCTTCCCTTAGCTTTCAAACAGGCGAAAGAAGCTCTAACCTTATGGGGTGCGGCAATTGAAGCAGCTATTCCTTATCTTAATAAAGCCATGATACTCAATCAAATACTCCAATCACCAACGATTGCCAAATTCCTTCAAGCTGATAAAGAACGTCTGACTTTATATCGTCAATGGCGTCCTCGTATAATTGCCACATTCGAAGCTCTTGGTGATATCTTGCAGATTAAGTGAGTTAGGACTTCCTTTTCTTTCCAGATCGAATCTTTTCTTGCACTTTATCGAATTCCAAACCAACAATGTCAATATTCTCAAGACATCCTTCTCCTAGCCCACGATGTATTGCTTCCTGGATTATAGGCATCTTCTCTGGCTTCAACCCCATCAATGCACCTCCTACTGCTTCAACCGCTACTGCATCTTTCCCCACAAGAAAGACGTTGGTTGGTATACGTGATTTCGTCCCTGAACCGGGACCTGGATATGCATAGGTTCCATCTAATACTGCCAGGTCAATGCCCCCTACCGCCTCAAATAAATCTAATACGACTCGAATTAGATTCTTATGAAATTGTGCTTTCTTTTTCATGGGGGGTAAGCCAAAGAGATTCTTGATGACAGAACCCTTTTCGTACCATCGCAAGGTATGTGAACTTACCAAAACACGTGATTCGAATAGGAGATGGGAGAGTTCCATCTTCTCTCCCGCTATAGTTAGAGTCTGCGTTTCGGTGTCTTCTGAAAGGTTGAAGGGTACTACTCGATCTGAATACACTGCATTCCAAATTTTTAATCGCTCAGTTCCTGTTCCCCGATAATTATCTGACTCGATAAACCACACTTTGGGAGCCTGAGAAAAGCTATCCACAATTGCCCGTGCCACAGGCAGGGTAGTATATTGTTTCTGTTTTGGTGCAAATACCCCAACCTTTACTAAAACTTCACGATTGGGAACATTTAGTTCAGCTATACCCCCAATTAGCTTGAGGGCTTGAGCAAAGGATTCGGAGACATCATCATTTACTTCCATAATCACAACTTTTACCAATTCATTCGCCCCGATACTGCAATAATCCATTCTCTCTTAGCATTAATGAAACACTTAAAATCTACCCAGATGCAACCACGAATCTACTTGTCGAAGGTATCGCAGAATGACTGAGACTTGTGGGTTTTACTGGGTGGAAAAAGGAAGTCTTGCTGGTTCTGCATACCCAGAACCATGTTTAGAGTGGTTGTACCATCATAAGGGTATCCGGGCGATTGTGTCACTTGAGCCACTGAGTCCCTCTGGAGTGGAAAAGGCTCGACAATTGGGAATGGAAGTAGTGGTAGTTCAAATTCCTGACTATACAGCTGGTACTAGTAATCAACGCAACCTGGCACTTCAAGCTATTGATAAGTTTTTACAGGCCCAACAACCGACTCTCGTACATTGTTACGGGGGATTAGGGCGAACTGGGATGATTCTTGCTCTATATTTAGTGAGAAAAGAGAATCTCCCTCCTCAAAAGGCGATTAAAAGAATTCGAAAGCTTCGAAAAGGCTCGATTGAAGCAAATACAGGCCAAGAAGAAGCAATCTTAAGTTCCAAGTCTGGGAAATGTCTATAGCATCTTTCGTTACCCTATCGGTTAATGAAATTTTATGTGAACCACTATGAAATTAAACACTATTCGAACAGTTCTCCAGTTCGCATTTGATTTAGAAGCCATGGCTAGTGCCTTCTATGAGATAGCTATCACAATTACAACAACACAGGATCTAAAGAGCCAATTTGAAGCATACTTAATTCGGGGGCAAAGTCATATTCAACTGCTGATGCAAATACGCCACCAATTGACACCTAGTCTTTTAGCGGAAGGTGTTTCGATGATTGAAAGTGAACAATACCGTCCTCACACCGAGTGTCCTCCTGGCTGTCCAGATGAGCAATTAATTGAATTGGCATCAAAAATGGAAAAACAAATTCACGAATACTACTTAGTCGCCACTAATCAATTAGGTTTTATTGAAAAAGTTGGAGATATTTTCGATCAACTTGCTGAAGAACATATGCTAACTCAAAAAAAGCTTCTAACCAGACCTTAGATTTTACTCAGTCGGGATTGAGTGTCTTATTCTAAAAATTGAGAGCAAAATTGCGTTTTGAGCAACACAGAAAAACATAGACTGGAAAGTTGAACAAACTTTGGTGAATCTCATGTGTGACATCTGTGTTGCTCACGGTGGTGGCAAAAAATGGTTTGAAGTCAAACGGCACCTTGATGCTCAATATGCTCGCGAATTAGGCTTTGAACCATGGGAAAAAGACCACTGGAAAAACCTTGAGACGGTTTATGCGGAATTAGCTGGTCAGATTGGCGACGTAATGAATGATCCCACTCAAGCTAAGACCGTAATCACGATGATTGAGAATATCATTAACGATATCCATCCTTTGACTCAAGGCGTGACTTTTACATTTCCACAAGGCCATGGTGGACAGATTTTGACACTACAAGAAGTCGAAGGCGTCATTAAACTTTCTGGCGAACCTTATCTTGTTGAGTGTCCATGCCGGAAAATGATTGCTAATGATGATGATCGGTGCTGCATTCCGTTAGGGCTTCATGGTGAAACAGCTGATACATTTCCTAGTAAAACTACCAAGGTTGAGAAAATCGATGTTGATGAAGCAATTGCCCTCGTTCGCCAGTTCAATGCTGAGGGGCGAGTACATCAACTAGCAGGGACACCATTACCAATTGGTTTTGGTCTCTGTAATTGTGAGTATCCAAACTGTATCGCCCTCCGACCCCGAATAGACTTCGGGGTAAAACATCTGAAGAAGAGCCATTATATCGCCAAAGTTGATTTCGATAAATGTAGCGGTTGCAAGGAATGTCTCTCCCGTTGCAGTTTTGGAGCCGTATCTTACATTAACGCCACAGGACGTGCCCAAATTGACATGTGGAAATGCTTTGGGTGTGGTCTGTGCGCTGAAACCTGTCCAGAAAAAGCGATTGAACTAATATCACGAGAATCTGTTCCAGCTTTAAAGGATGAGTGGTAAGAATGAAAAATGCGTTCAAAGTTGAATGGGATGCGGATAACTGTCCAAATCCACAGGACTGTGGGAACTGCTTGGATGTTTGTCCTGAAGCCGTCTTTGCGCTCTACGCCCCAGAACGTGAGGAAGGTAAATTTCCTGAAAAATATGTGCTGGCTAGACCAATGCAATATTTCTGTAGCGGCTGTGGGGCATGTGTAGAAGTATGTCCATCTAGTGCACTACGGGTTATTCCAAAGACCTCTACGTAGTAGATAATCTTGGAAAGAAACGACTTCATTAAAGTTTGAGTTCTTCGATTTTTTCGATGATTTCATCGACATGACCTGCTACTTGGACTTTTGACCAGATGTGGCGAATTACACCATCTCGATCAATGAGAAATGTTACACGTTTCGCTGTTCCAACCATTGCTTGTTGCACACCATAAAGCTTCACAATCTTCTTATCAGCATCTGCGATGAGAGGGAACTCAAGTCCATGCTTGTCCTTAAAACCTGCTTGGCGTTTCACGCTATCTGTACTCACGCCAACAACCTTGACTCCCATTCCGACTAATCGAATCATATTATCACGAAACGAGCAGGCTTCTTTCGTACAACCCGGAGTGTAAGCCCGGGGATAGAAGTACAGAATCACAATCTTTCCTTTCAGACTATTAAGTTGAAGTTTCGTATTCTCATCGGTAATCCCAATGAAATCGGGGGCAGCTTGTCCAACCTCAGGCATTGTCATATCAATACACCTGGCTCAATGGGAGTTTTACTCTTGTTATTATCCATTTCGCAATTATTATGCAAAGTGGCGATTTACTATCATTTGGGCGAAAATTGGCTTTTACTAGCCCCACAAAGTGGACAGGTCCAGTCATCAGGAAGATCTGTAAAAGAAGTGCCTGGAGGGATTTCATTTTCTGGATCACCAACAGCGGGGTTATAGACCCATCCACAAACATCACACTGATATTCTTGAGATGCTGAATCCTTGATTACAGGTGCCACGTCAGAGATTGGAGCTGTATAAGTGGCTGCTCGTTTTGGAGTCTTTCCTTGTTTGACCTGTTGATAATATTCGTAAGTCAACGGTTTCCCTTCACGGAGTCGTTTTCCATGCATCACTTCGCCAACAAAAAGTGTGTGCGTCCCAATATCAACTTGGTTAATAACCTTGGCTTCGAGTATGCCCAAAGAATTTTCTGTGATGACTGGGCAGTCCTCAATTCCTTTAATCAATTTAACATCACAGAGTTTATCCACATCACGTCCTGATTGGAAACCAAATAAACCAATGAACTTCATTGGTGTATCTTCGGATAAAATTGACACCGAAAAGACCCCACTTTTTGTGATATATTCGTGTGTGAGATTCTCTTTATTGACGCTAACAGCAATTCGTGGGGGAAAGGCTGTGACCTGAAATACAGTATTGACGATACAGCCATTGATCTTCTTGGCGGATTTTGATGCTATCACATATAATCCATAGCTTAATAGATGAAACACCCTGGGATCCAATTCTCTGTCGATAATTATCTACACCGCCAATTGTCTAATATAATATCATATTGTGCTCTTGTGGGATTCTAATTTTCAGGTTCAATAATGTAATTGCATTCTTTGGCGAGATTAGAAAATTGCTTTATCTTAAGTAAAGCTTGTTGGTAGCTGGTCTTTCGCATTCTGGGGCTTACGGCAAGCATTTCGTCTAAACTTCCACTCAGTTCATCGATTTTTTCCTTAACAAAATCATTGTTCCGTGGCTTACAATCATCAGTTATGGACTTTTTTCTTTCATTAAGGCCACCCAAGCTGCTCAAGTGGATTCAGATTGACCATTGATGGTCTTTCTTATAAAGCAACTTCCAGCCAGTTTCTTAATAGGCTATTTATTTATTCCGAGGGTACTAGGCAGTTCTTTACGTTCAAGTGTGATGTTGCCCGGAGCGTTTTTATACGGGTAATGGTTTGAGAATGAAGCAGTGCTTACAAGCTGAATGATTTTCTCCGGTTACTACCCATACATTGCGGCAGACCATGAGGAAAGAATTCGTATTGAAGGCCTGATTATCGAAGTAACGTGGTACCCAGAATGAGTTATGATAGAGAGCCTGTTGAGGCTACAGTCGCAGACCTGCGACCATTTATGAAAAGTTTGAACATCACCTTCAAAGTCGTCGAAAAAGGCGAAGCCCGCGAAGTGACCTCCCGACGCGATGGCGAAACCCATCGAGTAGTAGATGCAACCGCCGGTGATGCTACCGGTACAGTCCTCATATCCCTTTGGGATGACGTAATCGACACAGTTGAAGTAGATAAAACCTATCGCCTCGAAAAAGGTTATACTAGTCTCTTTCAAGGTCACCTCCGACTGAACATCGGTCGATATGGTGAAATCAGCGAAGCAGAAAAAGCGATCAAAGATGTCGATGTAGAAAACGACATGTCTGCAGCCGAACACGAGCAACCTCGATACCGCCGACGCAGCTATGGTGGCGGACGTGGTGGTCGCGGTGGATATCGCCGGGACCGTGGAGATCGTGGAGATCGAGGCGATCGAGGGCGACGTCGCTACTAATCTCAAAAACGCACTCAATTCCTCCCTTCACGCTGATTAGTCGGCGTGAAGGTGCCTTTCTTTTATCAGCGGTAATCTAGCTTACGTCGCTGTAGTCTTTAGAAGATCTTGTGGACGAATTTTACAGATATAGAGGTCGAATCCTGGATCTTCAGTTCGACGTCCAATTTTCTGGAATCCAAGATGCCTGAAGTAGAACTGTTGGGCTCTCAAATCCAACGAACTTACCTTTGTTCTAATAACGTTAATCTGTTGTGAGAAACCATGGTTTGCTAGATGGTGGAGTAATCGCGTTCCGGTCCCACGTCGGGGTGGAATAGCACAGATAAATCGAATAAACAACTCCTCTGGTCGATGATAAAAATCAAGCAAACCGACCACCGTATCGTTTTCAAGGGCTAACCAGATATGCCGGTTCTTTTTCTGTTGAAGATAAATCTCTAAATGCAACTGTAAAGAGTCACTGAGATCTTCAAGAGTGTCAGTGGAACCAGGTGGCTCTTCCATCAATAGTCCCTCGGCATAGAGCCGTGCAGCTTTCTCAATCCAAACTTTTGACAGCTCTACAATAGTCACTTTATTTGATGGAGAGATTGAAACACCCCACTTGCCTGCTCCTGATTCCATTATAAATCTGGTCTGGTGGATTCTCTAATATAGTCAGTGCACTTAAGACGAACGATTACTACCAAATACCTAGTCAACTGATGCCTTGTTTATAACACGTGTGCGAAAAGTGATTGTCGTGCCCATCGATCCCACTTTTAAAACTACTTGGATCCAGAGTGGAACCCATCAAGGACATGCAGTGTGGCAATCTCCAAAGGCGAAATTAGGGATTCACGGAACTCGGGTCGCTGTTGACTTTGATGCATGTACAGGTTGCTTAAAGTGCATCAATGTCTGTCCCGAAGACGTTTTTATCCAATGGAACGAGAAACCCCACCATCCTAAAGCCGATCCCGTACATGAAGTTGCATGCCTTGAATGTCTAGCATGCGAATTAGTGTGTCCCGTTGATGCAGTATTAGTGACGCGCAATCCTTCAGAAACCGATACCTTAAGCGCTTTATTAGATTAAAACACATAACAGAATGAATTACTTCCAAAACATAATCAGGAAGGATTGAATTCATGTTTGATATTTTGCTTACTGAGAGTGAACGACAAATCCGCGATGAAATCCGGAACTTTGTCCGAAATAAGGTTGATCCTGACTTAATTATCCGAATGGATGGTAACGAACAGGAGTATCCCTATGATTTTGTAAAGGCAGTAACAAAAGCTAATCTGATTGGCCTACGTTTTCCAAAGAAATATGGTGGTCGAGGATTAAACTGGGTCTCTGAAATGGTTGCTATCGAAGAGATTGGTGTATTAGGTATCGCATTAGGCTGTGCTTATTCACTTCCCAGCATTGTAGGTGAGGCGATTGATAAATTCGGCACAGACCAGCAAAAACAGAAATATCTAGCCCCAACTCTGAGTGGGGAAAAAATCTGTGCAGAAGGCCTTACTGAACCCCGTGGTGGCTCCGACTTTTTTGGCACTATCACCTCTGCAATCCCTCAAGGTGATCACTTTCTAATCAACGGAGAAAAACGGTTTGTTGCTGGTGGAATTGGGGCTGATTATTTCCTCATCTACGCCAAAACTGACTTCAAAGCTGCTCCCCATCAATCTCTAAGCGCATTTCTTGTCGACCGGGATATGGGTGTTGAAGTAGACGAACACTACAGTCTGATGGGCTGTCGAGGGATGGGCGCTGCTCGTATTGTACTGAAAGATGTCGAAGTACCCCAAGAGAATCTAATAGGGGCGCTTAATGATGGAGCCTCTATTTTCAACGCGATAATGGTTCCAGAGCGGCTGACTTCTGCCGCGGGTGCTATTGGGCTAGGGCGAGCTGCCCTCGAACTGGCTATTCGCTATTCAGCTAGGCGTGAAGCTTTTGGATCCACTATTAGCCGGTTTGAAGGTATCAGTTTCAAAGTTGCTGATTGTGCTACTGAACTTGATGCGGCTCGTGGCTTGGTGTATCGTGCCGCTCGGTTAGCCGATGCCAATCAGCCCAGTCGTAAAGCTGTATCTCAAGCTAAGCTCTTTGCCACGGAAGCCTGTTACAAGACTGTCTCCGAATCTATGCAAATTCTGGGTGGCATCGGTTACACCGATGTTTATCCCATCGAACGGTTATTCCGTGATGCCCGCTTAGCCACGATTTGGACTGGGAGTAGCGAAGTCATGCGTCTTATCATCCAAAGCGACATTTACAAAGACGTTCTCAAAGAACCGCGAGATGTCAAACGCGACATCGAACTCGATACACCCGGAGCCAGTAAAACTATTGAAAAGGTCTACCGAGAAGATCCCGATAAACACTACCCTCGCAAAGATTAATCCGAATTCTGATGAAAATAGTACAGCTCATTTTGGTATAGACGGGCTGTTATCTTATTGGATTGACGAAGCTGTGAGATCAGAGACAGCAGGGAATTAATGGGGATATCAAGCGATTGAACCAAATCCTTTAGTCTACAAGGCCGGCGCTGAAGCATGATCAATATATCGTCACAAAGAGATTGATGGGATTTCCAGGAAGCCGATTGTTTTCGTGCATCATGAATACCGTAAATCCATATTTGATCTGAATCAAATGCGTCAATTAGGTCGGAAGCAAAATCTTTCAGTTGAGCTGTGCTAATTAGTTGAACTTCTTTTTCGACTGGAGGACGCCAGGGTGTATAGAGTTGAACCAAATCAACAACTGGCGCTAGTTTAATTATTTCACTTACTAAGAACTTCCGGGCGGAACCACTTACATTTGAAATACCAGACGTTAATTTTAGCAGCATTACTTCAAGGGCAATTGTAACTCTTGTAGTCTTTCTAAGGTTCCTAATCCCCTTAACTAGCTGGTTATGTTGAAAAGCGTAACACGGTCTATTGATTTTTCGATGTGTTTTATCGTCCCCAGCATCAAATTTCACGGTTACAATGTCAAGTTCACTAAGATTCTTCATTACTTGGGAGTTACCTAGAAACGAACCATTAGTTAATAAAACCACGGGTAAATTGGGAAGACGTTTACGAACTATTCGCACCATTTCTCCTAAACGTAGATTCGCGGTGGGTTCACCAGATCCCGAAAAAGTTACTACATCTAGACTTTCAATTGAAATCTGACGTAGATATTCATCAAGGTCATTGAAAATTTGTATCTCATCAGGTAACTCATTTTCAACGCCATCCAAAGACTGGATGGGGATTTTGGTTGGTCCTAATTGGCAATAGACGCAATTGAAACTACAACGCTTGGGCGGAGGAACTGGATCAATACCCAGAGATCTTCCGTAACGCCATGACATTACCGGTCCATACACCGAGCTCATAACAGGTTTCGACCCTCTTTTCTATCCATAAATATCACTTGAGTATCTTATGAAGTGTTATTATCGGTGGGGCTCTCGATACTTATCACGAGGGATCGGTTTTCAGTTAACGCCGTAACAACTTTCTTACGACCGCTTTGAAGTAGTCTCCAAACTGTTCCTCTCGATATATGCATTTTTTTTCCTGCGTCCTTCTGATCAAGGTCCTGTTGATCAACTAGACGCATTGCTTCAAGTTCCGAAGCAAAGAGAGTTACCGGGACTGAATTTTTCACAACATTTGGAGTGAAAGTTGTGGGTGTGGGTATTTGACCTAAACTAACTGGTTTTGGGGGGCGTCCACGCCCGCGCCAACCACGACGATATCGCATTTTTACTCATCATAAGTTGTTGTATGGGTACATTTATATATTTCTGTGCATAATCACAAAATGAATATGTGCATAAACACAAAAAGAGGTGATACATCAAATGTGGCAACGTGGAAATCGAGGACGTGGACGCGGTCGAAATCAAGGAACTTGGCCAGGTAACGGACCATTCTCCCATCTGCCACCTTGGCAACGCCCGGGATGGCTTTATGGACCTGGTAGTTGTTGGTACATGTATCAACAAAACGCCAGACCTCCTTCTGATCAAGCCCCCCAATTCCCAAACCAATTCACTCCAAGAATCGATTATTGTCCGAACTGCAATTCCCCAATACATCCTGGCGCAAACTATTGTTCTAGCTGTGGAGCGCAAGTTGGTAAATAACTCACCGTAATCCAGCAAATTTAAGCGAAATTCTAGTTCCTCTCAAATCCTCCTAGAATGCATCTAGCTGTTTCTCAACCCTTTTCCAAATCGCCTTCAAAGCCTTTGAGAGTCTATTTGAGGGTGCATATTCAACTATCGGTAGCCCAGCAACAACAGCTTCATACATTTTCAGGTCATAATCCAATTGGCCTACTATAGGAATATCATTTCTTTGACAATAGTCAGCAATTTCCTCGGATTTCCGGATATTCAAATCAGCTTTATTGATAAGAACCATCACGGGGATTTTGAAGTGTTGGAAAAGATCGAGAATGCGTTTCAAATCATGAATGGCTGGAACTGTAGGTTCAGTAACAACTAGACCTGCTGAGGCGCCAGTAATGGTCGCTATAGCCGCGCAGGCTATTCCCGGTGGCCCATCCGTTAGAATGAGATCTCTTTCATGTTTTTCTGCTAACTTAGAGGCAAGTGCCCGAACGCGAGTAACTAATTTCCCTGAATTGCTCTCGCCTGGAAGTAACAGTGCATGAGCCATAGGTCCATAACTGGTCTTTGAATTATAGATGTAACCTGAAAGACGTTCTTGCATTTCTATCGCGTTAACTGGACAACTGATGAAGCAGACACCACATCCCTCACATAAGATTGGATCAACTTGGAAAGTAGAAGAAATCGCATCAAACTTACATGCGCTTTCGCAAACACCACATTGGGTACATAATTCAGGATTAATTACTGCTACTTTAGACTCAATAAACTCCTCAGAAAATTGAATATCAGGTCCTAGAAGTAAATGTAAATTGGGTGCATCAACATCACAATCGGCAATAATTAGATCGGATGCTAAGGCCGTTAAGGAAGCTGTAATCGTTGTCTTTCCGGTTCCGCCCTTACCGCTTACAATTACTAATTCTTTCATTAGTCAATCCTCTCCTGAATCGTGCGAAAAAGGCGTTCAAACTTGGGTTGCCATTCAGGTAACTGAGTGACAAATGGGATACCTTCTGCAAAGAGTTCAGCAATTTTACGGCTATGCGGAATCTCTAATAAAATTGGAATTTGTTCACTGGCACAATATGAATAGACCTGTTTATCTCCTATCCCCGCTCTATTCACGACAACACCGATTGGTATTTCAAGTTGACGGATTGTATCCACTGCTAGTTGCAGATCATGTAAACCAAATGGTGTCGGTTCCGTGACTAAAAGACAATAATCTGATCCATGAACGGATTCTACCATTGGACAAGATACCCCGGGAGGACAATCAAGAATTACAGTAACTCGATTCTGTTTGCTTGCTCTATTTTTGACTGCTTTTATTACAGGGACAACAAGTGGTTCACCGACATTAAGATCCCCATAAACAACCTGCACGCCTTCTGCAGTTAACCCGCTTTTCGTTACGCCCAGCTGCCGTTTACCCTCTTTGATGGCCTGATTAGGACAACTCAAAATACATCCACCACAACCGTAACACAGTTCAGGAAAGAACTGAATCCCCGTTTTACCAACGAAGATTGCGTGGTTAGGACAAAAGGCTGCACATTTTTTTGATTGTGTACATTTTACCTCATCAAATTCAGGAATCATAGTAAAAACTGGTTCTATCTCCTCGGTCTTTAGCGGAAGCAAAGTATGCACATTTGGTTCGTCTGCATCACAATCCAACACTTGAACTGGGCCAGGTACAGAAAGGGCAAGATTCACGGAAACAGAGGTTTTTCCAGTACCTCCTTTACCACTGGCAATTGCAATATTCACTTGGCACACCTAATAATGCTGTTCTTGGGTCTTTGCCTTGCTATTTATGACGAGCGTCACGACATCCCTCAGTTAGCTCAGACAATTCATTTCGGGTAAAGGCGGAAAGGACATCCCCCAGATATTCAGAGGATGCCTGCATCACAGCAACGCCTTCAGCCTGGAACCTCCGCATAGCACGAGGGCCCATCCCAAAGGTAATTACAACATTCGGTGCAAAACTAAGGATAACATCCGGTGGACGACCTGATCCTCCGGAGTGTTGACTCCGATTAGGCAGAAATTTTAGGCTCTCAATATTCCCATCTTCTTTGACTTCAACCACAGCAAAAAAGGGTGCTCGACCAAAATGTGCCGACAGACGACTGGTTTTACCTGAATCATCTAATACTGGAATTACAACACGTTCCACCATATCAATTCCTCCGACTTGATCTCTATTTTACATTTAACCTGGATATCTTCCTCTTCCCATACCTCCACCACGTCCTCCACCCCGACCTCTGCCGCCTCCCATTCCAGTATGGGCAGGTGTTGTCGAAGAAGATGTAGGGCTCAATTGTCCCGTTTTGTATTGTTCAACAGCGTTTCGAACTGTTCCATAAACTCCTATGAACACTGCCACGCCTCCAGCGTTCAACGCATTATATGCATTTGGTCCAACGTTTCCGGTCAATACTGCTGAAACTCCTTGATCAACGACAAATTGTGCGGCTTGAATGCCTGCGCCACCGCCGGCCATTGCTCCAGGGTTGGGGATCGTGTTAAATTGCATTGTCTCAGGGTCAATGAATATGAAATTAGCACAACGACCAAATCGAGGATCAATGGGTGCATCAAGTGTGGGACCTTGTGCGGATATACATATTTTCATAATTCTTCATCACTTTGTTTTTCTCCGATTTCTGAAGGTGCCAACCGACGCAAATAGTGACTATCACACCGCGGGCAAACTTCTGGTCGACCAGTACCAAATGGTTCAGTCCACTGGGTTTGACAAGTAAAACAGCGGAACCAACGCACTTTGGGTAAATCGTAGGGTCCTCCGTCAATCCGGAGAGCCATCCCGTTCACCAGGGCATGTGCCACTTTTGCATGAGCAGATTTTAGAATCCGATGCAGTGTGGGTTGTGACACTTTGAGTTGCTGGGCGGCTTCCTTTTGGGGAAGCCCCAAATGATCCTTCACACGAAGCGCTTCAAACTCATCGATGTTGAGTACTACCTCTCCGATTGTTCCGATGGGAATTCCTCGGGGTTTGTAGTAGGTAACATTGGGTTCTGCACGGACAAACCTGCGTTTATATGGTCTTGGCACATTATGAATATATATTCATAACCTACTTAAAAGTTACTCAAATTACAATGAACTACATGAAATAAGAAGAACAAACACACTACGTTTCCCAAATTGTAAATTCCTATGGAGGCATGATGTTTTGCTGATTTCAGGTGGAGAAATTCTCGCGCAATCTCTGGCCAATGAGCAGACCCGATATATCTATGGAATTATTGGTGACCAATGGAATTCTTTCTTTGATGTCCTTGCCCGAAAAGGTGACGAACTTGGTATCGAATTCATTACGACCCGGCATGAGGCCGCTGCGGCACATATGGCTGATGCTTATGCCCGGACAACAGGCAAACCCGGGATCTGTTTAGGAACCGTGGGACCAGGAGCTGCGAATCTTGTTGGTGGTGTTTACGCTGCATATGCTGATAGCGTTCCTATAATAGTTCTTACCGCTCAAAATCAAACATGGCGTATCTATCCCGATACAGGGATGACGCAAGCGCTCGACCAACTTAATCTCTTCAAACCCATAGTAAAATGGAATGCTGTTGCCTGGAAAATTGAGCGCATTCCTCAACTTATCCAACATGCATTTCGCATTGCCCTATCTGGGAGACCCGGTCCTGTTCACCTCGATATTCCCTCCGATATTCTCTATGGAACCGTAGATCAATCACCACAAATTCATCCTCCAAATCGATACCGCCGCACAATTCCTCCCACTGCTGATCCGCAACTTATTGGCAAAGCCGCACAAATGCTCCTTGAAGCCGAATTTCCACTCATTCATGCAGGTTCTGGTGTGTTATGGGCTAATGCCTCGGAAGTGCTCATCAAACTCGCCGAACACTTATCTGCAGCAGTTAGCATGAGTCCCACTGCACGAGGTTCAATTCCTGAAGATCACGCATTAGCTTTTAATCCCGGGCTTCAAACGGGGGCCTTTGCCCAAAATTGTGCTGATCTCGTTCTCTTAGTTGGGGGACGGCTTAGTGATCTTGACTTCTGGGGAAAACCTCCTGGTTGGAAATTAAGCGATACACAAAAACTCATTCAAATTGACATTGCAGGCGATATGATCGGTTTAAATCGGGAAGTAGATTTAGCGTTAGTTGGTGATGCAAAAAGCACTCTCCAATTCCTTCTTTCGGAGGTCACCCGTCGTAGTGAACCCAAAACTCCCTCGACGCTGCTAGAGCAAAGCCAACAATCCCGTGATAGATGGGTACAATCCCAGCTAGACATAGCTTCTAAAGACGACAAATCAATTCATCCTCTTCGCCTCATTAAGGAAGTTCGTGACTTCTTCGACCGAAGCGCTATTAGCGTCGTGGATGGCGGTAATACCAACCTTTGGACAATAAACATTAATCGCATCTATGAACCGCGCACCTATCTGTGTGCTACTGAATCCGGCCATTTAGGTGCAGGTCTCCCTTATGCCATTAGTGCACAACTTAGCCATCCTGATCGCCAAGTGTATCTAATTAGCGGGGATGGCTCATTTATGTTCAACATTCAAGAATTAGAAACCGCTGCCCGATACAATACACCCATCATTGCTGTGATAGCGAATGATCGTCGCTTTGGAATGATAGCGGGTGTGCAGCATCTCCTATTCGATGATCGCTTTTTCCAGGTTGACTTCACCGATGTTCGATATGATCAAGTGGCAAAAGCCATGGGCTGCTATGGTGAACGTGTCACAGACGCAAAGGAGATTCGTCCGGCTCTAAAACGGGCGGTTAAATCAAAACAACCCGCAGTCATTGATGCAATTATTGATCGAGATGCCAATCTTAACCCACCCGAATTAGTACTTGTGGGGTCGATGTGGCTCGAAGGCTGTAAACCCCCTCCAGTCGAGGAAGAGAAGAAAGAGAAAAAAACTGTCACCGAAGCTGTGGCAAGCTAAAATTAGAAAGGCTATCTAAGGAGGGTTCTAGGTGTCAAAACCCCTTATTCAACCCTGGAAATGTCTTAACCGAAAAACCGTGTATCAAAATCCCTGGATTACAGTATATGAAGACAATGTTCAACTTCCAAATGGACATGAAACAATTTATGGCGTAGTAGTACCCCCCACGGATTTCGTTGGCATTGTCCCAATCATTGAACCCGAATCCGTTGTAATGGTCCGTCAATACCGCTACATACAAGGAGCCATCACTTGGGAAATCCCCTCAGGTGCTCTGGATGAAGGTGAAACGCCTCGAGAGGCTGCTCAACGCGAACTGCGTGAGGAAATTGGATACCGTGCAAAATCGTTCAAACTACTCAATATAATGCGGTCAAACAAATCCATAATGGATGATAAAGGCTATATCTTTCTTGCTACTGATCTAACTCCTTCTAAAGCCAAATCTGATGAAACTGAGGAAATTAGCATTGTTATCGTACCCATTCAAAACGCACTTGAAATGGTCAGGAACTCGGAAATCACCGATTGTGTATCAATAATTGGACTTCTGCTCGCAAGTAAGCAAATACAAAAATGGTAATTCTTTACTCTGTCAGATTATTCAATTGAGATTTGTTTGATTTTTTCAATTTTTGGCACACGAATTTCTAAAAGCCCTTTTTTAAAAGAGGCTCGAATCTTATCAGAATCAGCATCCTTGGGAAGTGGTACCTTTTTAGCAAGTCGTTGGAACCGTATCTGCCGCTGGACGGTGCCCCAGCGTTCATAATGGATCTCTTCACGCATTTTCGCCTGAACCGCTAAATGATCATCCATTACTAAAATCTCAATGTCTTCTTTATTCACCATTGGCAGATCTAGCGTTACGACGTACTCTGTTTCGGTTTCTTCGACTTCTCCAAGGGCTTCAAGGCAACATGCATCGCCATCCCAGAGTGAACGCATTCGTAACCTGATATCTCCACTGGGAGCAAACAATTCATC
>JABXGY010000030.1 GCA_016550395.1 archaeon
ATCTAAAAAACTGTCATCGGTTCCCACCGTGACTCCAGTGCCCCAATCAGGAACGTCATCATACTCTTCCTGGCGAGGAATAGGTGGTTGGAAAAGAAGTGGCCATATAAAACTTAGAATAAGTAATATGATTATGGTTAGGGAGATAGCTGCCACTATTGACCGCTTGGAAACCACTAAATGCCACCAACTGACACAACCGTTTGACTAACAAAAACTTTGCTAACTGGCACCAAAAACCTCTGAAATTCTTGCAGATTTAACGGTCACCGAATCTTTTTCTACTCATTAAACACACAGCTTGAGGTGGTAAACCAGAGCATTACTTATGGGGTGTATATCTGCAAACTTTGTGGCATGACCTCTATCACGCAATTGACCGACACCAACATTCTCTAGTAACTGATGCAGAATTACGCCTCACTGGTTTGATGTCCTCACCCAGCCCCGAAGTTGCCAAAGAAAAACTAGGACGATATCTCCAAGAAGCTCATCGTCTCCGCAAAAAAAATCAACCTAAAATGGCACTGGTTTTAGTCGTAGTTAGCAGCGAGTTTTACTGGCGAAAACACCAACCAACACGCGCCGCAGGGCTCCTATTAGAGGCTAGTGATCTCTTCTATGCCCACCAAAACCTAGTAACAAGCCAACAATGCTTAACAGCTGCTTTGGAACTTACCTATAAGAAATCAAGTTTAAAGTGGTGGGAAAATGAGTTACTTGGAACAATATTTCTTTTCACCGCCTGTTTAACCCTTTTAGAAAATCCCTCCTCCATTAATCAAAGGCTTAATGCACTTCGAAACAAGCTCTCTAAAAAACAACAAGCACAGGTAAGGCGTGAAGATGGATATCGCATCGCTCTTGCGGTTCGTCGAGCAGTTCAGCGCCATTCCTTGTCACCAATAGATGATTTAGATACAAAAACTACTCTACGAAGCAGATCAGAATATGCAACCCTTTATGAGCATCTGAAGGGATTTGCAGAAAGATATACCTTGATTCGTGAAGGGCTAACCGCATTACGCCGCGAAACCCAGCAGGAGGATCTTTGAATATGTCTTATGTCACCCGTCTTCGTTGTCCCAAGTGTAAAACTGACTATAATCCTTTAGAAAATCCGCAATTTTGTGAAACCCATGAATGTGGGGCGCGAATAGATGTACGTTATGATTATACTCGGCTACAGGAAGTGCTTTCGAAGAAAATCCTATCGGCTCGTTCTCTAAGCGTTTGGAGTTACTTCGAATTACTTCCGGTGTCTAATCGTGTTAATATTGTAAGCCTTGGTGAGGGAGGGACTCCCCTGGTCAAGAGTCAAAGACTTGCTGAAGTGTTGGGTGTTCGAGATTTGTATATCAAAGATGAAACTCGGAATCCCACTTGGTCGTTTAAAGATCGACCAATGACCGTAGGTGTTTCGAAGGCAAAAGAACAAGGAGCGACAACACTAGCTTCAGCAAGCAGTGGTAATGCTGCTGCAGCTTTAGCAGCATATTGCGCACGAGCAGGATTTACCTGTTTCTGCTTTGTTCCCGATATTGCACCAATGGGAAAAATCGCTCAACTACTCCTTTATGGCGCCAAAGTTGTGCGATTACGGGGATTACACAAAGGCGATGATCCGACTGTAAAGCTTCTTCGCGAGGCTTGTTCCACTTATGGTTGGACACCTTGTCCAAGTTTTGGTCCCTTCAATCCCTACCAGGCAGAAGGCCCTAAAACATTGGCTTATGAAATTATTGAACAGTTGGAATGGCAGGTTCCAGATGTTGCTTATGTTCAAGTTGGGGCAGGAGGGTTACTAGGAGGGCAATGGCGCGGCTTCAGCGATTTTATGAACCTTGGATTTGTGGAAAAGCAACCACGCATGGTAGCTGTACAAGCCTCAGGATGTGCTCCTCTCGTACACGCTTTTGAAACAAACCGGGATGTTTTTGACATTATTCCGTGTGCCTCACCCCATAGCGTAGCAGAAGGCTTATGTGACCCATTTCCCTGGGATGGTGATCTAGCCCTCTTAGCTGTTCGCGAATCGAAAGGCACGGCTATTGCAGTTGACGATGATAGAATTTTACACGCTCAAAAATTACTGGCAAAGTATGAAGGTATCTTTGCTGAGCCCTCTGGCGTCACGGGTCTTGCAGGATTAATTGATCGGCTTGAATCAGGTGACCAAGATCCTTCTGAATTAATTCTTATCGAAGCGACGGGTGGTGGATTAAAAGATCAAGATATCGTAATCCAAAGGATTACTGCACCACCTGTAATTGAGCCTGATTTAAAACAGCTGCAGAAAGCATTAGATTTGTGAAGAAACGCAGTGCAAAATAATGAAACATAGAAACACAGTTAAACGATTTAGCATTGTGAAAATGGAAATAAGGAGCGATTATCGGTGTGCGGCATATTCGCGATTACTAGCAATCGACGAAATAACATCGGCAAGACACTAGTAGAATGTGCCGAAAAACTCACTTATCGAGGCTACGACACAGTCGGCTGCGCAACTGTCTACAAGAACAAAATCCACCTACGCAAAGATAAAGGCAAATTCGATGTCGTAGCCACTAAATTACGTCTTAATGAAATGCGGGGTTCCAAAGGCATTGCACAACTACGATGGGCAACATTTGGTGCACCCAGTAAACTCAACGCTCAACCGCATCTTGATTGCGACGAAGATTTGTGTGCTGCACATAATGGTAATATTTTGAATTTTCTTCCCCTAAGGGAACAATACGCTCATGAGGGTCACACGGTTCGTAGTATGAATGATGGTGAAATTTGCGTTCACGCGGTAGAACGATACTATGACCAACTTGGCGATATGGTCGAAGCCATCCGAAAAGGATGCAAAGATTTGAAAGGTGACTATGCCTTTGCTGTAATGCACCGAGATGATGACAAAGTCTATGCTGTGAAGATGGGTTCAAGTCTTTTCGCAGGAATCGGTAAAGGTGAAACTTGTGTAAGCAGTGATCTTCCAAGTATACTCCCGGTCACCCGTGAAATTTTAAACATTCATGATGGGGAACTAGTTATCCTCTCACCTACAACTATTGAAATTCGTCGCGTTAGTGATGGTCAGCTTGTAGAGAGAAAACCTTACACATCCGACGCTGATATCCGGGTCGCTCAAAAGGGTGGTTATCCGCATTTTATGTTGAAAGAAATTCACGAACAAGTTAGCACCACTCGCACTCTTTTTAGTGCGATACGTGAACCTTACATCTCCCAGTTCGTGGACTCCCTCATTAATGCGAACCGGGTATTTTTCGTTGCATGTGGCTCCAGTTACCATGCTGCGGTGGTTGGCAGTTATTATTTCAACGAGTTAGCGAACATTGCTGTCATTCCTGTTGTTGGTGGACAATTTATTTCACATTACGGCGACGCTGTAAGAAAAGGGGATGTCGTCGTTTGTGTTAGCCAAAGTGGCGAAACCAAAGATGTCATCGACGTGGTTCATCATGGTCGAAATCGCGATGTGAAAATTCTCAGCATTGTGAATGTCCTGGGTTCAACACTTACACACCTAAGTGACCTTTACTTGCCTCTAGGCTCTGGATTTGAAATTAGCGTCCCAGCAACGAAAACTTACACAAGTCAAGTAACCCTCTTCAACTATCTCGCTGCGTTAAGTGGGCAAAAGCGAGAGGTTTTAGAATCCACGCGTGCGGAAGGGATAATAACAGACCTAAAGACCCGGTTACCTGAACTTATCGAAGAGACGATTGCAACGAATACGATTAAAGCTCGTGCGCTTGCCCCTTACTTATCTAAGTATTCTCATTTCTACGTCCTTGGTTATGGAATCACTCATGGTGTCGCATTGGAAGGCGCGCTCAAAATCAAAGAAGTCTGCTATATCGTCGCTGATGGAATGTATTCTAGCGAATTCAAACATGGTCCTCTCAGCATCGTAGAAGAGGGATATCCTATTGTCTTTACAATAGCACCAGAGGACTCTGAGCATCTGGTCAATCATCTCGCCGAAGTAGAGTGCCGCGGTGCACGGGTAATAATCACAGGTGAAGATCATACACTTCTTCGAAGATACGTAAAAGATGATGACTTTCTTCTGGTTCCTGAATCGAGCCAGTATTTGAGCCCTATCCTCCAAGCGGTTCCTCTGCAACTCATGGCTTATCATCTAGCCACATACAAAAACATCGATCCAGACTACCCACGCAATATTAGTAAAACTCTAACAGTGCGTTAATGCTTATTTCTTGCTTTTAGAAATTTTGGAACCGGTTTTATCACGGAATAACTGAAGAAACTTCAGAGCGTTTTCTGTTGTGGTTTTTGCAATAACTTCTGGAGTTGTTTCTTTGATTTCTGCAACTTTCACTGCTGCGTGGGGAAGATTTGCCGGTTCATTTGTTTGACCATGGACTGGCGCTAAATACGGTGCATCCGTTTCTAACAGCATATTTGCTAAGGGCATTATTAAAGCGATTCGTTGCATGCGACGGCGAGAAACAACACTTGTAGGAACACTCATAAACCATCCCTGTTTGGCAGCTTCTTGCACAAGTGCAGCGTCATTAAAACAATGTAGTTGAACCCGAACAGCTTTCTCCTGTTTTAAAATCTGTATCGAATCTACCTCAGCTTCTCGAGAATGGACTACCAATGGAAGATCTAACTCGCTCGCTAGCTGGATAAACTGAATAAAAGCTGTCTTCTGATACTCCCGCGGTTCTCTCTCCTTAATCCAGTAGTAATCTAGCCCCACTTCTCCAATTGCCACAATTTCCTCAGCGTGTTTTCGAATGCCCTGAATACAACGTTCCACCATCTGGGGGGTTGCTCGCGGAGGATGCAAACCAAAAGTAGGCCAAATAAATCCAGGAAATCGGTTCTTTAAATCCAAGGCTTTAGGATAAAACTTCGGCTCTATCGCACTGACTACAACTCCAATAACTCCCGCTTCCTTTGCACGACGAACTATTGTATCTGCCTTAGGATAAAGCCTGGGCATTTCTAAATGAGAATGCGTATCAAAGAACTCCACGATATATTACCTATGCCGATAGCGTCAATGGAACCCTCAAAAGGTTTTGCTAAACACAATGAGTGATAATTTCGCTAAGGATGTTCTAAACACGAAGAATTGGGATAATCGAACTAATGTATACTTAGGTTTAACATATACCCAAAGAGTATGAAATACGAAATTTTCAAAAGGTTTTGTCGACACAGCATCAAAAAATAGTAAATTGGCAGTTGAACGAAATGGCTAAACTGGATCTCCGTGGACGAGATATGATTACAACGCAAGAATGGACCCGTGAAGAACTCGACGCAGTCCTGGAATTTTCGAAAACTCTCAAGAATAAAACAAAAGCAGGAAAATCCCCGCATCTCCTCTCAGACAAAACATTCTTCATGCTTTTTTATAACACCAGTACCCGAACTCGCGCTAGCTTTGAAGCAGCACTAACTGAACTTGGGGGTCATGCCCAATTTTTGGAGCCTGGGGCCATGAGACTCGGCGAGGGAGAGAGCGTTAGGGACACTGCATGTACTCTAGCAAGGTACGGTCATGGAATAGGCATACGAATACTTGAGAAAGCCGTAGGATATGTTTATGGACGGGGAAACCAGGTCTTGCGCGATTATGCTAAATGGGCAAATGTGCCAATCATCAATATGGCTGATGATAAATTTCACCCCTGTCAATCACTCACCGATATTATGACCGTCCAAGAAAATTTTCCAAAAATTCAAGGTAAAAAGTTCCTCTTTTCATGGGCATACAGCCGTCATTCTAGGTCTTGGTGCAGTGTTCAAAGCGCCATTCTCACTGCTACTCGATTCGGTATGGATGTCACGCTTGCACATCCACCTGGATTCGAACTTGACCCCGAAATCATGGACTGGTGTCATCAGAATGCAAATGAATCAGGAGGCGCTTTTACAATCACAAATGACGTTAAAGAAGGATACTCAGGAGCCCATGTCGTCTACCCACGTTCGTGGATGAGTGCAGAATGTGCAGCAATGGGTATTGACAAATGGGGTGAAGATAAAGAAGCGGAAATCCATGAAAAATTTCGCAATTGGATTTGCAACGCTAAATTAATGGACCTCGCAAGTAAAGACGCTATCTACATGCATTGCTTACCAGTCTTTCGTGGTGAAGAAGCAACAGACGAAGTGGTCGACAGTGACCAAAGCGTAATTTTCGATCAAGCCGAAAACCGCCTACACCTGCAAAAGGGACTGCTCTCCCTTGTAATGAGCGATGAGAACCTATTGTAGCTAAGGATATCCCATTATTGCTGCCATAATGGCTTTTTGGGCATGTAACCGGTTTTCCGCCTCATCAAAGGCAATACTCCACTTTCCATCTAATACTTCGTCAGTAACTTCGAAACCACGATCTGCAGGAAGACAGTGCATGTATTTGACATCCTTTGCTCCAAGATCCATTTTCGTGGCATCAGCGATCCAATTCTTGTTGGCATCAAACAGTTTCTGGCAACCCTCCCAATCTTCAGCAGGGGCAATTGGGGGGATGTGATGCTTGCTAGTCCAACACTTGGGATATACAAAATGTGCACCTGCAAAGGCTTCTTCCATATCATTAGATATCTCAAAGGAACCCCCATATTGAGCCACGTTTTTCTCACACATTTCGAGAATCTTTGGATCGAGTTCAAAACCCTTCGGATGAGCTAACACGACATCCATACCCCACTTGGTACCCATCAACACCCCACTCTGAGGGACAGCAAGGGGTTTCTTCGTGCTTGGACTATACGCCCAACTCATAACGAATTTTTTACCCTGAACCTTTGGGGTGTGTTCCTGGATAGCTTGCATGTCTGCTATAGCCTGACAAGGGTGATAAACATCATCTTCCATATTGATGATGGGAACTTCAGACCATTTCGCGAATTCACGAAGAATGCGATGTCCACGTCCATAAATCCATTTGGCGTGTGACCCATAAATTCGAATAGCTATCGCATCTCCCATTCTTGCAAGGACACGGGCGACATCAGAGATACGTTCACTGGTATACGCTTCTTCATCATCTGGTAAAGCTGGACGGTAAACATCTTGGGGTGAGAGGAAGTGAGCATGTCCACCCATTTGGGTCATTCCCGCTTCGAAGGAATTCCGGGTTCGTAGAGAACGATTAAAGAAAATCATGAACAAGGTTTGTCGGAGAAGATATTCATGCGGTTTCCGATTCTTTTGTAGCTTTTTTATTTCGATAGCCGCATCGATAAGGGTCTGCAACTCCTCTTGTGACCATTCTTGAATCGTCAGCCAATCACGGCCATGGTATTTTCCTACGATGTTATTGCTCATTGTAGAGTCATCTCTTCTGTGGGGTAAGCGCTGAAGGCGTTATTAATTTCTTTGCCATCTACTTTGAATATTGACACCGGCTCGGTCGAGTAACTTTTCGCCCTGAGAACGTGCTTTCTCAATGACTTGGTCTTCATAAAGGGTTAATAGATTGCCTTCATGCACAAGGATTTGTCCGTTTACGATCGTTGTGGAGACATTGAAACCATTTGCTGCATAAATGATATTGCTGACTGGATTATATGTTGGTGCGATGTTTAATTGGTGTGTGTCTACAAGAACTAAATCTGCTTTTTTGCCAACTTCAATACTGCCAATTTCTCTTTCAAGGCCTAATGCCTTGGCACCATTTATGGTTGCCATCTCTAAAACTGTTTCAGCAGGCATAGTCAGCGGATCGAGAGTGCGAGCTTTGTGAATAACGGCGGCTAGAAACATTTCACGAAACATGTCGTAGGCGTTATTACTTGGCCCGCCATCACAGCCCAAACATACGTTAATTCCAGCCTTAAGCATTTCAGGAATCAATGCAATTCCTGAGGCAAGCTTTGCGTTACTTGCTGGGCAATGACACATATGCGTACCTGTTTCTACATAAATTGGAAACTCTTTGGGACTTATCCAAACACCATGAACTAAAACCACGTTTTTTCCCATCATCCCTACATCACGAGCAAATTCAGCAGGTAGTTGATTGAACTGAGCCTTGGTATACTCGACATCCTCTTTGACTTCTCCCAAATGCATCGTAATACCCATGTGACGTTTCCGTGCAATATCTGCTACTCGTCGATACAGTTCAGGGCTAACAGCTCCGGGTGTCCGGGCACCCCACCAGATAAACACTCTGCCATTCGCCGCTCCCTCCCACTTACTGTGCATAGCAAGTGTCTCAGAAATGCATTCCTCTGGATCCTCGATCATTCCCTTATACATGATGGATTCTTCATCAGCATAACCTGTCCAATCCATGAAAAGCTTAGAAAGACAACCGCGGATACCCGTTTTTTCAACGACTTGTGCAATGCCATCCATGCCATAACGTTTGTGAATCATACTCTCGAGAAAACTCGTTGTCCCTGATTTCAGCATCTCTGCAATACAAAGCTCTGCGCTAACTTTGCCGTCTTCAGGAGTAAAGTTGCCTTGAAGAACCCAAACGTAATCGCGTAACCAAGGAATGAGATCAACATCATCAGCGGCTCCACGAATTAGGGCCTGGGCTAAATGAACGTGACAGTCAATTAGTCCAGGGATTAGGATTTTTTGTTTAGCATGAATCCGTGTATCTGCACTATATTTCTGTTTGATTTCATTAGATTTTCCAACAGCAATAATACGTTGGTTCTCAACGACGACTGCTCCGTCAGAGATGATGCGGCGTTTAGGATCGACGGTGATAACCATTGCGTCATCAATCAGTAAGTCTGCCATAAGAATCAGCAAGGGGCTTGTTCTGCTTTTCCTATTAAGCCTTAGGTTTTGTAGAAGTTTTGCTATACCAGCAGCTTTTTGAATCTCCAAACATTTTCCGCCTGTGGAGAACCACGGTAATGCATGTCGTTGTGCGAACAATTGGACCATTCACTGAACGTCTCGGATTCCATCAACTCACAATCAACCTCAAAGGAAGTACCGTTCAGGACCTTCTTGATCAACTCTGTGAAGACCGGGGACCTACTTTTTGTGATACTGTTTTTGATGAACAAGGAAAACTTCGTCGCTATATCAAGATACTTGTGAATGGTCGGGGCATCCACGTTTTACAGGGATTAGAGAGTACTCTCTCTGATGGCGATGTTATCGCGGTATTTCCACCTGTTTCTGGTGGCTAGAGGGCTATTCCGAGTTTTTCCCATAATATGGGTACTACCCGTTCAAGGGCCCTTTCCACAACTTCAGGCTTAACTGATACAACCTGATGGTTGTCTACGAGCGGTTTTCCCTGAACAAAGACGTGTTCAACATCATGCGCAGTACAGCCATAGACAATATAGCCATATACTCCATTAGGCAAAATTGGAGTAACCCGCGGATTTGGATGCAAAATTAGTATATCCGCTTGTTTTCCTTGTTCGATTGAGCCGATTTTTTCACCAAGACCATAAGCTTGTGCGCCATTGATTGTAGCCATTTCAATAATTTGTAGGGGTGTTGTCACTCGGGTATCCAAGTGATGTACCTTATGAATAAGATAAGCCGTTCGGATGTTTTCTATCGCATCGAAGATGAAGCCGTCATTTCCTAAACACACCGGAATTCCCAACTCACACATTTCCTTAACGGGAGCAACCCCAACGGCGTTATTCATATTACTCATTGGATTATGCGCAACTACAGCTCCGCTTCCCCGAATCAATTCCAACTCATCATGGTTTACATGAACACAATGAGCAAGAACGACGTCTGGTCCTAGCACACCGAGGTCAAAAAGGCGTTCGACGGTCCGTTTATCATACCGCTCAATGTTGTGATAAACATCAATCAGCCCTTCACTGGTGTGTATGGTGAGGGGAGCAGGTAACTGGTCAGCTTGTTCACGCGTTTTTTGGATAAGCTCATCACTAATAGTAAATGACGCGTGAAGACTATACATTCCACAAAGGAGATCATTAGGGGTTTTTTGCAGTTTTTTCAGGAATCGGGTGTTTTCGTTTAATCCCCGTTCTCCCTCTTTCTTGGAGTTTCGTTCAGTTGCTTCAAATGCAAGAATACCTCGAATACCCACTTGAGTGACGCCTTTTGCGATAGCATCTAAAACACCTTCAATCGATCCTGGCCCCGAATAAGTATCGGCAAAACAGGTGGTTCCGCTCTTAACAAACTCATAACAAGACGCCAGGGCACTTGCATATGCATCTTCGTTTACAAACGCTGAATCTACTTTCCACCAGATTCGGTCAAGGATTTGCAGAAAATCAGTGGTTGGTTTGATATCGAGTGGGGCTCCACGAAGCATTATACCATAAAGATGGGTATGCCCACAGATGAAACCAGGTAAAATCATTCGACCAGTTCCATCAATTATTCTGTCTGCTTTCTCTTTGATATCCTTTCCAATAACTGCGATAGTGGAGTCTTCAAGAAGAAGGTCTGTATTCTTCAAAACACGTCTTTGTGAATCCATTGTAATGATCATCGCATTTCGAATCAGTATCCGCATGGTTTTTCACCCAAGGGGATCGAAAATCAATGGTTTAGTTTGTCAAGTAAGCCTTTAAGCCTTCCATGTCCCAATTTCTAAGGCGTGTATTCCCATGAAACAGTCAGAACATAAGGTTCTAGTCGTTGACCCTGAGAAATGTACAGGGTGTGGAATATGTACTCTTGTATGTTCCTTCCGACACGAACAGGAATATAATCCCGCACGGGCTTTACTAACAATTATTCGCGATGAAAAACGGGGAATCAATATTCCTGTAATCTGTCAGCATTGTGATATTCCTTTGTGCATGGAAAGCTGCCCTGCAGATGCGATATATCGTGATAAGAAGACTAACGCAGTCTGTATAAATCAAGACAATTGCATTGGCTGCCACCAATGCCTGGTTGCTTGTCCCTTTGGCGGGATTCACATTGATCCAGTTGATGGACGAACTGTCAAATGTGATTTGTGTGAAGGTTATGCAATGTGCGCGCAATTTTGTCCTCGAGGGGCTCTGATGTATATTGAGCCGAGTGAATTAACAAAATTGCTTCGGGAAAAGGGTGTTAGAAAAGCAGCCGATTATCTCCAAATTATTTCTGGAGGGGTAACAAATGAGTAAGAATGATGCTTACTACGGGTATGCAGGTCAAATTGCAGATATTGATTTAACGAAATCGAAAGTCACCATTAAACCTCTAGACAGGGATTTTGTAAGAAATTATCTCGGAGGAACCGGTTTCGCTGCTCGTATTCTTTGGGATCGCGTTACACCTAACACTAAACCACTAGATCCTGATAATCCCCTTATCTTTGGCGTAGGACCGGTTACGGGGGCTTTCTTCTCTCCTTCTGGACGATTTATGGTAGCCTTCAAATCTCCGCTTACGGGAGTGTGGGGGGAAGCGCATTGTGGAGGGCATTGGGGTCCTCAACTAAAGTATGCTGGTTTTGATATGTTAATCATTCAAGGACGAGCACCAAAGCCAGTCTATCTAATGGTTAGCAATAACGACGTGGTCATTAAAGATGCACGTCACCTGTGGACTCGGGATACAACCGAAACGACAGATATGATCAAGGAAGAGCAAGGAGATAACGATGTTGAAGTCACATCAATTGGCATCGCTGGAGAAAATAAGGTGCGATATGCTGCGATAATTGGTTCCTATTATCGGGCGGCTGGTCGAGCTGGTGGAGGCACAGTAATGGGTAGTAAGAACCTCAAAGCGATTGCCGCGCGGGGTTTTAATGGAGTTCAAGTAGCCCATCCGGGAAAGTTCATGGCTGCAGCTCGAAAGGGCTATGAACAAATGACTACTGGAAAATGGGGGGAAATGAATGAGGAATCCCTCGGAAAATATGGTACAACCAATCTGGTAACAGCCATTGGCGAAATTGGTAGGCTTCCGACAAAGAATCATAATACAGGAGTATTTCCTGAAGCTGATGCCATTGGTCCTGAAACCATTCGGCAAAAATATCGAACCAGCCGAGAATCTTGCTTTGGTTGTGCACTCCAATGTAAATACACATCGAAGGTCGAATCTGGACCATACCAAGTGATGACTGGTGGTCCCGAATATGAAACACTGATGGCTTTCGGTAGTAATTGCCTTAATAGTAACGTCGAATCTATCCTTTTTGCAAATCAACTTTGTAACCGCTATGGTTTAGATACAATTAGCACAGGTTGCACTATTGCCTTCCTGCTTGAAGCGGCAGAACACGGACTTATAGCATCTAATGAAGCAGATAACCTTGATCTCTCATGGGGAAATGACCAAACAATTATTTCGCTAATTGAAAAAATAGCTCATCGAGAAGGGATTGGTGACCTCCTTGCAGAGGGATCTTTGCGTGCAGCACAGAAAATTGGTAAAGGTGCTGAACGGTTTGCTATTCACGTAAAGGGTATGGAAGCCTCCGGACAAGATCCTCGACCCCAACAAAGCGTAGGACTGACCTATGCTACTAATGTGCGAGGTGCCGATCACCTTCGTAGTCTTAGTTGTTATGAAGAACTAGGCTTTGCTGATGTGGCCATCGAACGATTTGGAGAAGAGCACGCATCTGAAGTTATGGATTTGTATAGTACAAAGTTCAAAGGGCATCTCATCAAAGATCAAGAAGATCTCTATGTCCTCGTTGACAGTGTTATCCTCTGCAAATATGGCACAATGTGGCCCCCCGTTTATTACTTTGATATCATTGCTGAAATGCTTCAACCCTTAACCGGTATTAAGGAATTTGGAGACATCAAACAACTTCGAATGGTCGCTGAACGCATCAGCAATCTCCGGCGCTGTTTCAATGTTCGAGAAGGCGTGACACGTGAACAAGAACAGTTACACCCACGATTCGTGAAAGAACCCATTCCCGAAGGTCCTGGAAAAGGGCAAGTCTGTAATCTCGACCCAATGCTTGATGAATATTATGAAGTACGAAATTGGACTTCAGATGGGCTACCTACGCGATCCGAATTGAAACGGTTAGGTTTAGGGGATGTGGCAGATGAATTAGCAAAAATGGGGAAGGTGGTTGAAAAATAATGCCAATCGATTTAAGTGTTGATTTAGCCGGAATCCCGCTTCGCAATCCAGTTTTAACAGCAGCAGGACCAACCAGTCGAGATGGAGAAACACTTGTAAAAGCAGCACGAGGGGGAGTTGGAGGTTTAGTAGCCAAAACTATCAGTCTCAAACCTGCAGAGGTTCCAAGACCCAACATGCAAACGCTGGATCGAGGAAAAAGCCAATGGATGTTGGCTACAGCGATGCAAAACCAAATTGTACACTTTGAACGAATTAAGGTCAGAGGAGCATATGGTCTGCTAAATCATGAATTATGGAGTGACAAACCCTATCAGAAATGGCTTAAACACGAATATCCTCAAGCCCTGAAGACAGGACTTTCTCTTATCGCATCAGTGGGGTATACGCCTGAAGAGTTGCAAAAACTCGCTCCCCTTGTAGAGAAAGCAGGAGTTAATGGGATTGAATTTAGCACTCATTACATTGAAACTGATCCCAAAGTCTTCAACGATGTGGCAAAAACACTGAAGGAAGCCGTGGAGATTCCTGTCTTCGCAAAAATGAGTCCTCATGTAAAAGACCTCACTGTGTTTACAAAGGCAGTCGATCGATACGTTGATGGTTTCGTCGCAATTAACACACTTGGTCCCTGTCTGCATATTGATGTTGGAACAGGTCGCCCATTACTTGGTGGCCCCGGTGGCGTTGGTTGGCTTTCAGGACCTGCTATAAAACCCCTTGCAGTTCGGTGTGTTGCTGATATTGCACAAGGAACGAAAAAACCTGTAATCGGTGTAGGTGGTATCACCACAGGTGAAGATGCCATCGAGTTTATTATGTGTGGTGCAAGCGCTGTACAAGTTTGCACTGCTGCAATTCTTGAAGGCCCCTCAGTATATGGTCGTATCGCGCAGGAAATCACACAATTCCTTGAATTCCATGGATATGATTCCCCTCAAGATGTCAAAGGCGTCGCCTTACCCCACCTCCCCACCGAAACTCTAAGAACCGAAAGTCTTCCACCAACAGTTGACAAAGAGGCTTGTTCCGGGTGCGGCCTCTGTAGTAAATCTTGCACATATTCAGCAATAGCCGTCAATCCAAGAACAGCGAAGGCTGAAGTCGATTCAAATCTCTGCTATGGATGTGGAGTCTGCGTAAGTATTTGTCCCCATCGGGCCCTCTCCTTCGAAATAAGTGGTTAAGGTGAATACAACCAAATGACAACTAAACCCAAAGTCACAGTTCGCATGTTCACGAGCCTCCGCGCCTTAACGGGAACAAGGGAACTGGAATTAGAAGCTTCAGATGTTCAAGAGGTCATAAACAAACTCGGCAAACAATTTGGAGAAAAATTCAATCAGATGATTCTGGAACCCGACGGATCACTCAAAACCTATTATCATGTCCTCGTCAATGGACGTCATGTACGACTTCAGCAGGGATTACAAACAACCCTCTCAGATGGAGACATTGTAGCCTTGTTTCCACCAATAGGAGGCGGAAGTGGTTAGCCTCGCTTTTTTGCCTGTTGAATCGCTTTAATTGTCTTTGATAATTGTTTTCCGCTATCCTCTAAAATTGTCCGTTCAATTGCTGTTCCTTGGACAATAATATCAGCACCAGCTGCGGAGACAGCTGCAGCTTGTTCCGGTGTGGACATACCACCACCTACAGCAATAGGGATATCTAGCTGACTGGAAAGTAACTCAATCATTGGAAGCGGAACTGCGTTCTCCACACCCGATCCTGCTTCGAGATACACAATCTGAAATCCCATGTATTGTGCCGCTAGACCAAATCCGAGAGCAATTTCTGGTTTATTTCGTGGTATTAGTCGGGCGTCATCAACGTAACCGGCTGTGCCCCCTGGCTGAACAATAAGATACGCCATTGAGATAGGTTCAAGATTAAACCCTTTGATATAACGAGCGGCAAGAGTATGTGCATCAATTAGCCAATAAGTTGTCCGTGAATTTAGAAGGCTCATAAAAAGAACCGCATCAGCAAACCGCGACAATCCTGAAACATTACCAGGAAATAAGAGAACTGGAATATCAACCTGCTCTTTGATACTTTGGAGTGTCTCATCGATTATACCAAAAGCCGTTGACCCCCCAACCATTATCCCATTGGTTCCTGCTGCCTCAGCAAGTTTTGCGATTTTACCAGCAACAATAGCAGATTGTTTAGCGGGGTCAGGGTCAATTAGTGTTAGGTGTACAACTCGGTTTTCATTAAGGACTTTAAGAATTGTTTTCCATGCAGGACCTGGAACAGCCATTCTTACAACCCAGTTTCATGCATGAGATGTTGAGACTTTTAACTTATTTGCTAAGAAGTCCTCGTCTTTCAAGGTAGGGATGAATCTCCCAGATAGTTATCAGCACCCCTCCCACAGACTGAAAAACCCTGATGATCCACCTAGCCATCGAATGGTCCAGATGCTGCTGACACGAAAAATACACATAACTCCCACGACCAAACAGGCTAAAATCCTGTGGGCTTTGTCTGAAAAATGTCGCCTCCTCTACAACTTCGCCTTAGCCGAACGCCGCCATCAGTGGATCAGGAATCGCACGAAACCAGCAACCGAGTACACTTCCATCACTTATATTCAGCAACAAAACGCCTTACCCGCCCTCAAAGCCCAGTACCCCGAATATACTTGGGTCTATTCGAAGGTCCTGCAAATGACGTTGAGACGGCTTGATGCTGATTACAAGTCCTTCTTTGCACGCTGGCGTCGAGGCGATCACCAAACCCGACCTCCCCGATTCAAAGGCAAGCACTATTTCACTACCCTTTGTTATAATCAATCCGGATTCAAATTGGATATCGACAACCAGCGGATTTGCTTAGCCCACCGTCACCCCTCGGGCGTTGAATTGACATTTTCATTGCCATGGTTGCCACCTCTCAACGGTAAGATCAAGCAGGTGGAGGTCTTTCAGGATCGCCATCGTCAATGGTTTGTGGCAATCACCTGCGAGGTGGCAGTCCCCCCCTATGTGGACAATGGTAGATATCAGGCCATTGACTTAGGGGTGAGCAATTTGGTCACAGCGGTCAACCTGCAAGGGCGATTTATCCAAATACGCAATCGTCGCCCCGACCTGTACTGGAAAGACAAACTGCGGCAGGTGCAAACACGACGCGATCATTGCCGGAAGTTCAGTAATCGGTGGTGGTTTTATCAACGAAAATGGGTGAAGATGCGACAAAAGCTCACTAACCAGTTGCGGGATTTCCAGCACAAGGTGTCCAAAGTGGTGGTGAGGAATACTCGGGCTAACACATTCATCGTCGGCGATCTCGCAGTGAAGCGCATGGCGAGGAAAAAGGCGGCCTCAGTGTGTCAGCGACAAAATGCGGCGACGCGGACGTTGCATCATTCAATCCAGAACACTGGGTTCTTGGGACGGTTCGTCCAATTCTTGACCTACAAAGCCAAGAAGGTAGGTAAAAGCGTGATAAGAATTGACGAGGCAGAGACGACCAAGCGGTGTTGTGTGTGTGGCACGGTGCAGATGCGCCGGTTATCGGAACGTGTTATTCAATGCAATTGTGGAACCACTTTAGATCGGGATCAGAACGCGGCTGTCAATATCATGATCCGGTTCCTATTGCAGCAACCCCTTGTGAACAGGGAGCCATTACAAGCATTTTGGTATGGCTTGCATCGACACACAGCCCTACCCCGAGTTCCCCGGGTAGTGGACTCGATGGAAGCCCCTACATTCATGCAGGGGTAGTTCACAGTGTGCTACTGTTGAGTAAGGATCTTAATTATTCCTGGAGCTAGCTGTGTTGTTTTTTTATCCCAGTCCACAATCACCATTTTTCGGAGTTCAAACCACCGTAAATAACTTCGAACTTTTCCTTCATTGGTGTTAAGGTTAGTCGCTAGATCAGAAAAAGTAATTTGTCCTTTCATACCGAAGGCGCGAAGAAGTGGGCTCCATTCATAGGTAATTA
>JABXGY010000233.1 GCA_016550395.1 archaeon
AACAATTATCAACTAATTTCCTTGCTGCACATGGATTGAAAAAATCTGATGGATGGCAAGCGTTAAACCCCGAAAAACCACTTAATATTGTGAAGTTAAAGAATGTCGTAGAAACGGTTGCACTTGGATCACCAGAATACTAACTAGTGAAGTTGAGGTTTGTGGAATCCGCAGGTTATCAGACTTTTTTGGAACTAAGTGGTTGGAACCCCTTCTTCACTGGTGCTAATACTCTGATACCTGATATCATTCAAGCTATCAAACAACAAAATGCTGATCTTCTTGCCCTATCGGTGGCCATCCCTTGGTGTGTAATCAAAGCTGAAAAACTCATTACAGAAATTCGAAATACAAAGGAAATTAAGGATATTAAAATCATTGTCGGTGGTCATGTATTCAAACTGGATCCACAGCTCTGGAAGCGAATTAGTGCAGATGATTTTTCTCCGGATGCTCAATAGGCGTTAAAAATCGAAAATCAGTAGTTTTAACCCTTCTGAAAAGCAACACCGAAAGTTCCTCTAGGATAGTTCCATTGTATCGCCTTTTTGTCACAAAGAATTTTGCAGGTGCCACATTCAATGCAATCCTCGTATTGAAAATGGATTTCTCTGTCTATGAGTTGGAAGCATTGTGCTGGGCAACCAATAATACATGGTTTTATAATGCAATTCTTGCATAACTGGAAGTTGACCTGAATATGGGCTTCCTTGTCAATATTATATCGAAGTGTTCCCAGTTTGGTTTCAATCTTTGTTGTCATAAACCTCTCACCGCTTGAATTCCATCTAACATCAGATTTGGAAGTGACACTTCTCGGAGGATGTGTTTCAAGATTAAGTTCACAAGTTTTGGTCTGGGTGAACCATTCGATTGGAAGAGATTTAGGGCTAGATTATTGATGACTTCTGGATAGGTTTTCATTAGGCGTGTGTTGTTAATGATTGCTGGAGCATTTCGAAAAGTCTTCATATCTTTAAGAACAAAGCTCTGATTCATTAGACGTTGATAATATTTCATTGTCTTCTTGGTGTAATTTCTTTGTTGGTTAGCTCTCTGGATAGTCTTGGCTGCTGCAATACCAGACGCGATTGCGAAGTTCATTCCTTCCAGGGCATAGCCGATATTGAGTGCAAGTCCAGCAGCATCACCTGTGACTAGAAAACCATCAGTATAAAGTTTGGACAGATCCCGATATCCTCCTTCAGGGACGAGATGGGCTGAATATTCGATGAGTTCTCCATCCTTGATAAGACGTGAAATATATGGAAACTGTTTTAGATGATCAATAAATTCAGGAGCTTTAGTTTTAGCCCCGTTGTAAAAGGAAGGTAACTTCACAACAATTCCTAAGGATAAGCTATCACAATTGGTATAGAGAAAACCGCCACCCGGGTAATTTTTTGTACATCCTAGGTATGTATGGGCGGTTCCCTCGTTACCTTCGAGATTAAACCGAGTTTCAATTATATCATGAGGGAGTTGAATGACTTCTTTAATGCCAAGTCCAATATTTTTAGATTGAAGGGCTTTTCGGAGACCGGCTTGTTCTGTTAGTATGGAATTAATTCCGTCGGCAGCCACAACTACGTTAGCTTTAATCTCGTCGTCTCCTGCTTTAATTCCAACAATTCGCTTATTCTCCCAGAGGAGGGTATCAACGCGAATTCCCGTTGCTAGAAGCGCTCCAGCTTCCTCTGCACGTTTAGCGAACCACTGATCGAATTCGTTTCGAATTATCGAATAACCGCTGTGTGGGGGTTTCCCAAGCTTTGGGCTTGTAAAATCAAGGGATACTGAAGAATCGCCAGCTAAGAGGATGAGGCTCCGTTTTGTGATTGTGCGTTCAACAGGTGCTTCTTCCCAGAAATTAGGAATCAGCTTATGGAGTACGGATCCAAATAATACTCCACCTGAAACATTCTTCTCTCCAGGTGTTTTTGCCCGTTCGACTAAGAGAACCTCATGACCCGTTTCAGCAAGGCTATAAGCGGTGGCAGAACCTGCCGGACCTGCTCCCACAACAATTGTATCAACTTTTTCAACCATTATTCCCATTCTCCTTTCAATCAGGTAATACTTCAGATGGTTTCCCATAATCACTAAAAATTAGATCCGTTGAGATCTTACCACTGAGGAAGGCACTGGGTACTCCTGCACCTGGGTGAGTGCCAGCTCCTACGATATATAAGCCTTTGATATCTCGTGAACGATTATGCGGTCTAAACCATCCTGATTGAGTCATCAGGGGTTGCAATTGGAATGCATTACCCTTGTAGGCATTGAATTCACGTTCGAAATCTTGTGGAGTAAAGACTTCACAAATTTCGATGTTATCTAAGAGTTCAGGTAGATAATTATCATGTAGAAATTGTAATACTTTGTCTTTGAAAGGTTCCTTCATCTGCTCCCAATCAATCCCGGAATCCTGGTGTGTAACCGGAACACAGGCATAGAAGGTTTCACATCCTGAAGGTGCAAGTTCAGGATCTGTCCGCGTGGGTACATGTAAATAAATGGCAAAGTCATCAGCAAGAAGATGGCGATCGAAGATATCTTTCACAAGCTCTTTGTAACGTGAACTGAAAATGATATTGTGGTGTGGCATCTCAGGATAGGTCTTCTTTGTGCCAAAATAAATCATAAAAAGACTCATACTGTATTTTGCTTTCTTGTACCGGCGGTCGCTATTTTTCCTACGATATTTTTTATCAATAAGACTCATATAAGTCATCGCGACGTCAGCATTGCTTACAATGATATCAGCCGGAAGTCGTTCTCCATTTGCGGTGATGACTCCTTTCACCTTCCGGTCCTTATCGTCGACTTCAATTTTTGTTACTTCTGAATTGAGTTTGACCGAACCACCTAATTCCTTATACAATCGTTCGAGAGCTTCAACGAGCCGATGAGTGCCCCCCCTAACCCAGAGCATCCCATACTCGTTTTCAAGATAAGCAATGAGAGAATATACGCTAGTGGCGGTGAAGGGGTTTCCTCCAAT
>JABXGY010000234.1 GCA_016550395.1 archaeon
CTGAAGGGGGTGAAAAAATCAAGCGGCGACCTTTACCATTTTGCATATGAAAAAACCCTCCATCTGATGTTTGTAAGGGTAAAACCGCCGCGCTAAGTGTAATGATTTATCCAACTCCTTTTCAAAAGGTGCTGTAAACCCTGGTTCGCCAATAGGCAGACCGGTATCAACTATCTGAATTGGGCAACGCTGTAAAGCATAGTCAATAATCTCTTCATTTTCCTCCGGAGCAAAAGAACAGGTCGCATACACCAAAACGCCCCCTTCACGAAGTAACTGGATAGCTGTTAAAATCAGACGTTGTTGCACCTTAGCTAGGGTCATAATATCCTCTGCGGTTCGACTATGTTTACGCTCTGGATCCAACGGGATTAAACCCTCGCCAGTACAGGGGGCGTCTAACAACACCGCATCTGCTTGAATACCAAATTTGGGTAACTGTGTGGCATCCATTCGTATTGCCAGAGTATTATCCACCCGCATTCGAGAAAGGTTCGACCGAAGACTCCGAATCCGTTCGCGACTAATATCTGTAGCTAAAACAGAGCCTTTGTTTTCCATGAATTGCGCAATTAACGTAGTTTTCCCACCAGGAGCTGCACACATATCAACAACCAGTTGGTTCGCCTGAGGATTCAGTGTATTAACTGCCCATATAGATGCGAGACTCTGGAGCAGATAATATCCTAAGAGGTATTCTGTTGTTGCCCCTAAAGGCACAGTTGATTGGTGAACACGAAATGCATATGGGAGAGAATCAATAGGATCTAACTGGACACCTTTTGTCTGGAGACGAGAAACCACTTCAGTTGGGGAGCTCGCTAGCGTGTTCATTCGAATCGTACTAGGTATCACCAGTTCGTTTCCCTTTAGAAATTGTTCAGTTTTTGAACCAAATAATGCCAGATAGCGCTCTATCATATATTGACGGTAACCATATTGGCTTGCTAATTGCTCTGCTTCCCGATTGTTCACCGAAATCACATAGTTATTCTAGCAACGTGGCAAGGCTTAAGAAGAATCCGCCTCCACACAATATCAAGTAATTATCAGGGTGAACGCTGATGTGTCTTGCAATTCCTGCTCAAGTTGTTAGTATCGAGGGTAATACCGCAACTGTCGACTTTGGAGGTGTGAAACGCTCTGTTTCCATTGCTCTTGTTGAAAAGATCGAACCTGGTGACTACGTCATTGTTCACACTGGTTATGCTATACAAAAGATGGATCAAAAAGAAGCCGAAGAGAGTTTAGAACTTTGGCGTGAAATTTTAGCAGGAGAATCTGCCCCCGAATCGTAAATGCTTTTTCATTCTCGTCTTCAATGAATTGGATAAAAGAAGGAAAGGTGGTCCCCCGTGAAGGGAGACACCCGACGTTCTGCTAGCACTTCTATGTGATTCTTACTGGTTACTCTTCCTTAGCTTCCTCTTCTTCCTCGATTTCTTCAAGGGGAATCGGAGGTGGCGTTGTCAGCATCGTCCAACCAATCCAAGCCACAATGAAGAGTACAAGCACAATCGCTAGCCACATCGGAATCGCTACCGCGAAGTAGGGCTCTCGGATGACTGGAATCCAACCAAGAAATGGCCACCATGGGTGAGTTGTTGGATACTCAAGAGTTCCACCCGTTGGAAAAATGCTGAGGAACATGAACGGATAAATTAGCGCCCAATAGGTATAATAGAGTAGGATTAGAATCGCGAAGAGGAGTATGAGGAAACCATAGACTTTGTCTCGAGCCATAATCGGTTACTCCTTAAGTTAGGGAATCTGCGACTGCCTTGCTAAGGGCTTGTTATTAAGTCTTACCCACAAGCAGTTCAAATCCTAGAATAGAGAAACGAAATTCCCCATAAATACTTATGGCAGAAAATGAATGCATTCACAGTCTCAAAATATATGTAGTCTGATCCAAACACAGAAGAAGGGTACAAAATGAAAGCAGTGATCTTAGCCGGTGGATTTGGTACACGACTCCGCCCCCTTACCTGCAGTCGACCAAAACAACTCCTTCCACTCGGAACTTCCACGCTAATTGGTTATCTTCTGGATCAACTTCACCAAGCTAATGTGTCTGAGGTCATTTTAGCCACTGGCTACGGCATTGAGCATCTACAAGAATATCTTGGTGATGGCTCGACTTATGAGTTAAAAGTTCACTATTCTGTCGAATCAGAACCACTCGGCACAGCAGGTGCCATTAAACATGCCGAATCATTACTTCAAGGTGAGGAAATGTTTCTGGCTTTGAATGGCGACATCGTCTCAGACATCAATTACACTCAACTCATCAAACATCACCAAAAACACGAAGCTACGGTTACTATTACCTTATACAAAGTCCAAGACCCAAGCCGGTATGGTGTTGTAGAAATTACTTCTAAAGGACGTATTCGACGGTTTGTAGAAAAACCCGCACCTGGTCAAGCTCCAAGCAATTTAATTAATGCGGGTTGTTACGTTTTGAATCACACCGTGCTAGATCAGATTCCCTCCAATCGGCAAGTGTCTATCGAACGAGAGGTGTTTCCTGCCCTGTGCAGTTCAGCGAAAGTGATAGGATGGGAACACCAAGGAATTTGGGTCGATACTGGAACTCCTGCATCATTTCTTGAAGCTCATCATGCCCTTCTAACAAAAATGCGTAAAAGTCAGTTCATTGGAGAAGAAACTCAAATTGCTTCGTCTGCTGTAATTGGTTCCAATGTTACTATTGGCAAACACGCGATTATCGGACCCAAAACGCGTCTCACTAACACAGTTATTTTCGATGATGTTATTATTGGCGAAGGTACGATCATTAATGAGGCGATTATTGGGCAAGGAGCAGTGATTGGGAAAGACCTTCGCTTAGAAAAACATGTTATAGTTGGCGATGGCGCCATTATCGAGGCAGGTGCAAATATCCCGCCAGGGACCCTCATCTGTCCTAACTGCCACATTAAAAAAGATGAAACGCCACCTCACTGTTTTGTAAAAAGCTACAAATCACTTGGTATCTGATGGAGTAAAATTCGTCGGCTTCGCTATGAGAATCTGCGCACGACGAACCGTCGCCACGAGAATACTAACTAGTGTAATTACAGCAAGGATTGTGGCTGTCGGAACCAAAGTGATACCCCACGGCGTAAAATTTAATCCAAATCCAACTAACACCGCGAATGCAATACTCAACCCACACGAAAGTGCCAATCGTTCCCATCGATCAATATACCGTTCAAAAGGGAAGAGAGCCCGAACAAAAGCAAAACCTGGTATAAACACTAACAGTAATCCGCCGAAGACCCAACGTAAAATAACTAATGGAAACAACTCCACCGGAATTAAGAAAGTAGTGCCTAACCCCAACACCAATAATATGAGTGTAAGCCACAGGTCAAAGGCCAGTGTACTTCGGAAATACGCAAATATGTTGGATACCGGTGTCATTACTGTGTCTTCTGACGCACCTGGCAGGTTTAGAATCACTTTACCCTCATTAGCCAAGTCCTTAATCATCCGCAGCGTTACGTCCTCTGGGACACCTTTACCCTTTAACTCGGTCACCACACCTTTCACATTAGCGAAACGACGACTCTGCAATGCTTCCAAAATCAGTTCCCGTACTGTTTCCGGAACATAGGTGTCTTTTTCACGGAGTAACATCAGGTAAACGTCCTCTCCGACCATTAAGCAAAGATTCTTTTAATCTTTAACCTCTATTCCCTTGGCGCCTATGAAACGTCAACACGTGGTTTTACTGCTGGGTTTTACTCTCCTTCTACTCGCCCTGAGCTCACCAGGAATTGTTTACAGTACTCTTTACTCCTCTTTCCACTTCTTGGTGAGTCCATCCCAACAATCAGAGGCCGAACAAGCCATCAACTCAGCCCAATCCGCAATTAATGTCGC
>JABXGY010000235.1 GCA_016550395.1 archaeon
GCTCTGAGTAGATCGTGTATCAAGGTTCAAGAGGATCATTCTACCGTAATCCTCTCTTTGCTCAGGCCCCCGACCAACCCTCAAGCCCTAAAACCTCTTGTGATCCTGGTTGGGGGCTTCTCGTTGATTTCTCTTGACTTCTGTCTTGAGTTTGAAAATGCATAGCGAGCGAATTACAATAAAAAAACTTCCTTACATTTGGGAGATTCTCTGCAGCTTACTGCAGGCATTTTCAATAACCAGATTGAATCGACTCGCCACGTCAACCAGTTCACATTTCAGCCTAACCTTTTCGACATCACCTACGAGGGTCTCGGGTGAAAACAAGGTTAGGATAGTCCAAAATTAGGAACTTTTGAAGATTACGATCCTCAGTAATAACGAAATGGCGGAAACTCAGACTCAGGCATAACGATGTCTGGCCAAACTCTGGCGTCTCAAAAAAGCCTCAAAGATTTATCGTCCAGCCTGGTATTCCGCTCATATGACCTCAAAAAGGCCCCACCTATAGGTATTTCTACCTACTCGGGTATAGGTATTTCTACCTATGAAAACCGTCGTAAAATCAATATATTGAATGATTTTTCCCTTGACTTTTGCCATGGAAATCCATATAAAAGCATAACATCCCTCGAGCCAAGAATAACTCAAGGCTTGAGGGTTGTATCCCTGGATCAATGACTGACCCACTACGTAAAAGAGTGCACCTATCAGACCAACCTTTCTGGATTACCTGCGGTCACTTTTTTGACTCACTCAGTGGGAAAGGATAGAAGGCAGTTAATCACAGACAGCAGGACTTCTCAGTGTCATTAAAGGACAGCATTCATATCTGGGAAGATTCTCCTTATCCAGTAACCCTTCAATTGAGCTGACAACACGGACTGCAAAATAAGACACAGGGAGTGCATGGGGTCCGCCTTTCACAAAACAGCCCAAACCTTTAGCCGATAATGTCGAGTGTTCAAAGGTGGTTCTTGTTCAATTAAGGCTCCGTTGGGAGTTATCCGGTTAGTGTCCATCCAAAAACATTCGTTTTTTTATAAACGCTGTGAACCATCAGCATTCAGCTATCAGCGAAAGACATTAAAAACAAAAACTTGACTGACAGCTGATCGCTGACCGCCTTTCGACCCTGCCCTCGGCTGTGAGCTCGGGCCGAACGGAGCTCAAGGCCGAAGGGCTGAAAGCTCCATCCAGAAACCGGGAACCCGCACCGAAGGTGTGGGACTGAGCGCAGCTTGTCTGCCGAAGAAATTGCTACTTTCTGGATGTGTACCAGTTAGAAAATCGTTGAGAATGTCTCATCTTTTGAGTTAAGTGCATCTGTTTCTGGGTGTTATCCAGAATACTGTATAATTACTGGTTGGCGCCGCTTCGCGGCGCGAATGTAGAGCAGGGGAGTATAAAGGTACAAATGATATAGTCGTATGTACCTCTAAACGCAAGTTTATACAGTCCCTTATTTACTTGGCGGCATGGCTACGAGTTTAGGGTGGAATGTGCCAGTTATGGATTATTGATGAGGTGAGGTGGAGTGAAAGTTACTTTGAGTTTGACCCATAATTGTAATCTCTCCTGTAGGTATTGCTATTCTGGTAGGAAGTTCAAGAAGGAGATGTCTTTTGTTACCGCCCAAAAGATTGTTGATTTTGCAATGAATATTACTCCTACGAATCAAAAAATAGAATTTAGTTTTTTTGGGGGAGAACCTCTATTATGTTTTGATTTGATGAAGGAAATCATAGAGTACATCCGCGGAAAGGAGAGAGAACTGAGAAGACCCGTCCGCTTTGGTGTTACGTCCAATGGAATACTTCTTACCCAGTCTATTCTTGATTTTTTTGAGGAAGAAGATGTCGACCTTTGTATAAGTATTGATGGCCCAGCACCTGTGCATAATCTAAATCGTTGCTATAAGGGTGGACACGGAAGCTTCAAGGAGGTGGTGAGGAACCTTCGTTTGGCTATTAAACAGCTTGGTACCTTACAAGTGAATGCCGTCTATGGTCCTAAGACAATAGATTCCCTGATGGAGAGCATATCATTTTTTACCCAACTTGGAGTCTCTGTTATCCACCTGAATCCGGATATCCGTGCCTCTTGGAAAGAAGATACTTTCCCCAAGATACGAGAAACCTACATGCAAATTGCGAGCTACTATATTCAAAGCTATCAGCAGGGACAAGAAATCGCGATCAACCTCATCGATAGCAAAATTATTGTCTTCTTGAAAGGAGGGTATGATGTTGCAGATAGGTGCGGTATGGGAGAAACGGAGTGGGGTTTTGCCCCAAGTGGCAATATCTACCCTTGCGAAAGGCTTATCGGAGAAGATAGTGATTCCCTGCTCTGTCTGGGCAATGTTCACACCGGCCTCGACTCGGTACGCCGTTGTTCCTTACTAAAACAGAGAGGAAACCGTAATGAAGAATGTAAAGCTTGTGATTTGCAGAAATACTGCATGAATTGGTGTGGATGCACGAATTATTTCATGACAGGACATACGGACTTGGCAGGCTCTATGCTGTGTGAAAACGAAAAATCAGCGATACAAGCAGCTAAGCACGCTCTCGTTACTTTGTCTGAAAAGGATAATGAACTGTTCATAGACCATTTTATGAAATACCTTCACAAGGGGCGTCATTACGAGCAGAAAGGGGTAAGAATCTATGGATGAAAAAATTACATTCAGGACAGAGATCGAATTCAAAGGCTCAATACCGGAATTCGAGAAAGTGGTTGCTTCCCTTGCGGAACTGCCCATTCGTGTTCGGGTCGAGTGGCCGCCAGACCACACAGCCGGATGTTGGCCCATTGGACCTGAAGAGATTCTCAGTCCAAGGGTCCTGGGAAAAGTCACTGAAGGAATGGCCCGAATAAAAATCGTCAGGGGCATCAAGGGAGGGATACGTGATCCCCATCTCCACATAAAAGACGAGGTGGTGCTACTTGATCGCACAAGATTTAAAGAGGTTGTTGGCCAAGTCGCGATGGAACTGGGGGGAAGACTCGCCGAAAGAGCAGAGTATGTTGAAACCGTCGGTGCTATTCTCAATTTAGTGCCGGGAGCTAAATAAGTAACAAGATAATCATCGGATAATGACGCCCCTTTTTATTTTCTCTACACGGAATAAGCAATTCAGGGAACGTTGTTAAAAAACGTGAAAAATCAATGCAGTTAGCTGGTAGTGTAGCAGTTGGCAAGCCGGAAGAATTAACCAGGATAGTTGCAAGGAGAGGATACTATTTGCCTAACCAACAGCTGCACGCCACCCGCTGACGACGGCGGAATGTGGATTAAAATTCACGCCCCCATTCCGCATCGGGTTTCCGGGTTGTGCTGCGGCGGCGGGTGAGCTTTGTGTTATACATTACCAGCAGGATAACCGCCTATTCTTGTTGGCGGTACGTTTGTGTCTGGAACGCAGATTCATGTACAAGAAGCCACAACCAAGATTTGTGGCCGCTTGGACGCTGACCTAACTCTTACTTAAGAAAGGGAACGTTATGGCATTCACGGTTTTCAGTTGGAACGTCGAACATTTCGATGGCTTGTCCGATCCTCGAGCAAACGATATTGCAGGCTTTATACA
>JABXGY010000236.1 GCA_016550395.1 archaeon
ACCATTAGTGTTAGTGTTTCCTTTACTCCTTCTGTTGGACGAAGCCGTTTGAAGATGAAGTCATTCAATTGTTCTTCATCGTCTACTTCAATTAAACAGATAATATCATGAATGCCATAGACTGATGAAATTTCCTTAACGAATGCTAAATCCTTCAAAGAATCGAAAACTGCATCGGTGAGAGGAGGGTCAACATCAATGAGAATAATCGCTGTTAATGTCATGGTATTAGAAACCCCGGATAATATTCAACTAGCCTTTCAGTTCCCGTTGAAGTTCCTTATAAGTAAATCGAGCAGAAGGCTATTACATTCGTAAAATAAACCTGACTATTCCGCAGATAGTATTATATTTACCATCAAAGAAGTAATCCCATTGAAAAAGTAATATTGAGAATTATTTTTTTAGGCTTAAATGGTAAATTAGTTTCTCAAAATGAAAAACTTCAAAGGTTAGACGTGTGCATGTGAAGCAGCTCAGCGGGTTAGATTGCTACCTAAGAGCCCATTTATTTAACTCCAAAGGAGGGATACGCATGGACTTAACCAAATCAGATAAAATACTTGTAACCTGTGGTTTACCCTACGCCAATGGATCCGCCCATCTTGGACACCTCCGCACCTATATTCCTGGAGATGCTTACGTAAGATACCTCAAACGCTTTGGTTTTGATGTGATATTCGTTTGCGGATCAGACACACACGGAGCTCCAATCGAGCTAGCTGCTGAACAAGCAGACGTTACACCCAAGGAATTAGTTGACAAATTCCATGCACACTACAAACACATTTTTGAAAAAATGAACATTGGTGTTGATCTATACGGAACTACAGAAGCTCCTTACCATTATCATCGAGTCCAAACCATTATTCGCATCTTAGAAGAAAATGGGCATATTGAAACCCGAGAAGTTGACCTTCCTTACTGTGAAACCTGTCAAACCTTCTTAGCAGACCGGTTCCTCACCGGAACTTGTCCCTATTGTGGAGCACAAGCGCGAGGTGATGAATGCGACCAAGGGTGTCAACGATATCTCGATGCGGACCAACTAATTAACCCAAGATGCGTGACCTGTGGCTCACCTGCAATCAAACGAAGCGCACGCCACCACTTCTTCAAACTTCCTGACTTCACCGAGTTTCTTATCAATTTTAATGAACATTTAAAAGGTACACCTCTGGCACGGAATTATGCATTAGGATGGATTCGACAGGGATTAAAAGAATGGGGAATTTCACGCAATCTAAAATGGGGAATACCATATCCAGGTGACGAGGAGCTAGTTCTCTATGTCTGGGCAGAGAATTACGCAGGTTACATTTCGTTCACTGAAGAATGGGCTCGCCATCATAATGTGGATTGGGAAGAATATTGGATTCACGATGGCAAACTAATACACTTTATTGGCGCAGATATTGTCTACCATCATGCAGTGTTTTGGCCGGCTATGCTCAAAGGCGCAAAATATAACACTCCATTCGCCATTGTCGCCAGTGGCATGGTAAAGGTCGAAGGACATGGACTTTCTAAAAGCCGAGGATTTGTTATCGATATCGAAGAAGATTTTATCCAAAACGGAATTGATCTCGATGCTGTCCGGTATTATATGTTATCCTACACCGGTTTCACAAGGGATTTGGATTTCGTTTGGAAGGATTTTC
>JABXGY010000031.1 GCA_016550395.1 archaeon
CGCTATTTGCGACTTTTTTGGAAAGGGTTTCGACCTTCGTAGCAGGATTATTTCCCATGTCAGAATCTGTCCATTCTTGAGATACTGATCGAAAGTTTGATAGAATTTCCACGCCACTGTCAGCAATCCGGTTTCCCTTAGTATCCACTACGCCGACATTCAATGTCACCAAAGGCTCAGCTTTACCCATCGCTAGTATTTCTTGTCTGTGTTTTAGATTTATTCCCGGTATGCTTATCAACCCCAATAAGAGAAAAATAAATATCGCTCGTTTTGATATTCGACCCGTTGTATTTAATCTGTCAGACATGTGAAGTAACCTTCTCCGCAAATGTGTAAATGATTCTGCGGCAACAGTTATTGGTGCGAACTGGTAACGTAACTTGTGACATACATCACCTGCACTCAGTAGGGCTTGAGCATAAACTGATTTGCTCTGTCTCCCGACCGAGATTACTCGCTCATCACAAGCCATTTCACGATCAAGCAGTAGGTAATACCTGGCTACATAATACACTGGATGAAAAAAGTAAAACACCTGGCATATGGTCACAATCCAACCGGTCAAAGGATCATATCGTCGCAGGTGCGCAAATTCGTGAGTAAATATCGCCTGTAAATGTTCATCCGGCAGTTTTTCAATTACTGCCTGGGGTAAAACCACCACCGGTCGGAATATCCCGGATACAAATGGAGATATGTTCTTATCGGTAGTCAGGATCATAGGGCATCGCGCTAAACCTATGGCTTTCACAGCCTGTTGAGCAATTCTGAGAATGTTCTGATCTTCTACAAAACTTCCATTAATAATAATGCTGTTTATCCTGAACCATCCCCGTATTATTCTCAGCAAGAATATCATTGCTCCCAAAACCCACAATCCAAGTAAGTATCTATAAACGCTGGGTTGAACACTGAGAACCATTCCGTCATTTGTCTCTCCTTCCAATCCCGTCATATTTTGATTAGTTTCCGAACCTGATAACAATTCAGTATCCCGCCTAATATTCAACATATTACTTAAAGAACCAACGGCATTTGTTCCCGGAGTCTGTTGCTCTGATATTGCTGGCTCTGTTACTGGTAAAATAGGCAGTGACACAGTTACTATAGGCATAATCAACATTCGTAGCGGCACCAGCATCCACAGCCAGAATCGCAGATTCGCTGATATCTTTCGGTATCGTGTAACAGTATAGATCACACAAACAAGCAGAGCGCTCTGGTACAACACACGCCAGAATTCTATTACCCAGGAATATGCAAAGGCATTAATCTCATTCACAAACGCATCCATGATTATTCCTCCTCTCCCGATTCCTGATCCAACTCACTGGCAATGACCTGTAAAGTCTCTACCTGCTGCTTAGTCAACCCCTTGGATTCCGCCAGATAAGTTACAAAAGGTAAAGGTGATCCATCCAGCACCGTATCAACAAATTGCTTGGTAAGACCTCTCAATACGTTACCTCTCTTTTTGGTGGTACTGTAATGATAAATCCCCTTGTACTTGCGCCGTTTGACAAATTTTTTAGCTTCAAGCCGTTGAATTACAGTTAAAACCGTAGTCCTGGCATAATCCCTGCGTTCAGCCATGATCTCCGCAACCTTAGAGACAGTGCAGGGCTGCATCTGCCACACTACTTTGAGGACCTCCAATTCCAGATTCCCCAGTGATTTTAACTTTTTACTCATTTGTTTCGCTCCTTGAGAATTTGAAAGAATATCCATATACAAATGGACTACGAGTGTAGTCGAGGAGATTAAACTACGTATGTAGTCATATGTCAAGTAAAAATTGATATTGAAGAGAGAGAGGGGGTAAGAAAAAAAGATGACAGGGCTAAGTTTTGTGAAAACAGCATGTCATATCAAGACAAGCCTGCTTAGAAGCACCTGGTGTTTTACGCCATATCATGATCCGAGGAATCGAGGGTAGAAAAATATTTAGAAACAATTGCAAAAGGTGGAAGTAAGGAGTCTTTCTTTTTTTGTTAATCAAAGAACTGGTTATATCTTTTAGTGAACTGACCAGAAAACAGTAGGGTCTTCACGGGCTGTTGCCCAAATCCTGAGGGCACAACCTTCAATCCTAAGTTGTCATCATAAAGGGGGATGGTGGTTCCATGACAACTTAAGACTATTCTATTCAAATAAGTTGCTTCGGAACCACCGTACCCTTTCATGTGCGTTGTCTTGGAAGAGATGCCACTTTAGTGTATGAGAAACTCTATGAGAAGCGCGGTCAGCCCGTGAACCGGGGCAGAATTGTCTTGATACAGGGGTTGACCCCAATTCCTCTGCCTACCTACCGATACTCTGATTTCTGAGGGATCGGATTCTGCTCTACCCGTGATGTGTAAGAATGAAAAAAGTACTTAATCCTCATGCCGCGTCCGGCACTGACAGTGTTGGGGTGCAGCCTCATAGGCGTCTTCTTCTAGTCTTACTCAACTATATCAATGCCACCAAATTTCGCATAAATCCGGAATTATTGTGCTCTTAATATAGCGTTTTAGTGCTTTATACTGCAATGATTCATGATAGGGTCAAGGTAACTGGCTGATTGAATTGCACTATGCCGGTCAACTCTTAGCCCATCATCAAGAGCCGTCTGACCATAATTGCACCGGCCCGGATTGAGTCTATGGGTCTTATTTCCGATGATTCGAGGTTCGGATTATAGGATGTTGATGTGTATTGGGAGGTGAACCTTAATCATGATTTAACGATATGCACCTATCACAGATACAAACGAGGCTGTGGTATATAGCAGGTATCGGCAATCAGAGCCAATCGGGGTTGAAATGGCGCTAGTATTCTGACATCTTGGTCTCCCCAAATCTCCAATAGATCACCGGCATGACCAGAAGGTTGAGCAATGTGGAACTGACCAATCCACCTAATATCACCAGAGCCAAAGGGTATTCAATTTCTTGGCCGGGCCGTGACCCCCCAATGATGATGGGCGTAAGCGCAAGGGCGGTTGTCATGGCAGTCATTAAAATGGGCAAGAGTCGCTCCTTTGCACCCCGAATAACCAAAGCTGGTCCAAAAGGCATATCTTCTTTCAACTCTAAATGGCGATAGTGGCTGATGAGCATAATGCAATTTCTTACGGCAATGCCCAGCACAGTGATAAAGCCGATAAGTGAACCAAGCGACAAGACACCCCCTCTAAAGAATGTGCCGATGATCCCGCCGATCAACGCGAATGGTAATCCCAAAAAAACAATCACAGCGAGCCGGGCAGAGCCTAGATCACTGTATAGAATCAAAAAAATACCCACCATTGCAACGATCGA
>JABXGY010000237.1 GCA_016550395.1 archaeon
AAATATTAGAAACCACAGACAGGAGAATCGTTATCAAGGGAGTAAGTGCTATTCGCGGACAAGACATCATGGAATTTGTCAAGATGAGTAGCCGAACTACAATTGAATTAATTGAAAAACTCATCACAGGACTACGAGCCGGGCCCGATCTAACAGAACAGGTGGCAAATGAATTGATCGAGGACGGTTGGCGCCAACGCGGGAATTATCTTCGAGCTCAACGTGCATTAAGAAAAGCTATGAGTGTTCGTCCACAAGGCTTGAGATTAGAAACTGCAGATATCTTTGATACTGCGTATTTTGTACTCCAATTAAGTAACATTCACGAAAATACTCAGCACATCGCGGAGGCATTAACCCGACGCCAGCCACCAGACGACCAAGCCAAGCTTGCTGTTGCAGCTTTAACAAAGGTTTGTGACAATTTTAAAAAAGCAATTTCTGCCTTCCTTCAACGCAACCAAGCAGCTGTTCGCCAAGTACTTGGGGAAATTCCCCTTCTACGCCAGTGGAAGCGACAAACCGAAACCATCGTTGATGTTATGGAAGATTCAGTCATTACGCAGATAATTCTTGATCGAATGGAAGAAATGTTGGCCTATAATAGTGGAATTGCTAAGACTGCATTACTTCTGAAGACTTGATTTTCAATTCTAGTTTTTTCAAGTATGACCAAACACCAAAGTTTTTTCTCGTCTTAAAGTAAGGCTTAAAAGTTGCACAAACCTAGTGACCGAAGCCCGTCATATTTTCAAATACGTAAACCCAAATATGAGGCTGCTAATCATGACTGACAGACAAACCACTACCTTGAAGCCAACGTACCAAACTGTGACCACCGTCTCAGGTCCCCTGCTAATTCTTGATAAGGTAGGAGACGTCGCGTACAATGAGCTTGTCGAAGTAACTGCACCAGATGGAACTATCCGTCGAGGCACTGTATTAGAGGCTATGAGAGGGCGTGCCGTAGTTCAAGTTTTTGAAGGAACTCGTGGACTTGACACGAAGGCAACTCGAGTCCGTCTTACTGGTGAAACTATGAGAACTTCTGTTACAATCGATCTACTTGGACGAGTTCTTACAGGCTCTGGAACCCCCATTGACAAGGGACCACCGATTGTCCCTGATGACGAATTGGATCTCAATGGAGCACCAATGAATCCCGATGCACGACAATACCCACGAGAATTTATTCAAACGGGCCTAAGCGTTATTGATGGACTTAACACGCTCGTTCGCGGTCAGAAACTCCCAATTTTCAGTGGTTCCGGTTTGCCACATGATCGGGTTGCAGCCCAAATCACACGCCAGGCAAAAATTCCAGGTAAAGAGGAACAGTTTGCCGTAATTCTTTGCGCAATCGGAATTACAGCTGAAACCGCACAATTTTACATGAAGACATTAGAAGAGACTGGAGCCTTAGCCACAAGTGTGCTTGTATTAAATCTTGCAGATGATCCACCGATTGAACGAATTATTACACCAAGAACTGCCCTCACAATTGCTGAATATCTAGCCTTTGAACAGGGTATGCATGTTCTCGTAATCCTAACAGACATGCTTAACTATGCAAACGCTCTACGTGAGATATCAGCAGCCCGAGAGGAAGTACCTGGCCGTAGAGGGTACCCAGGATATCTCTATACAGACCTTTCATCTATCTATGAACGTGCAGGTCGTATTATTGGACGAAAAGGTACTATCACCCAAATGCCCATTCTGACAATGCCCGGTGACGATATTACCCACCCAGTAGCTGATCTCACTGGTTATATCACTGAAGGACAGCTTATTACAAGTCGATCCCTCCACAATAAGGGAATCTACCCTCCAATTGACCCAGCACCAAGTCTTAGTCGATTAATGAAGGAAGGAATTGGGGAAGGGCATACTCGTGCAGATCATAATGAGGTTCAAGCTCAGTTGTACTATGCTGCTAGCGAAGGTTCAGACCTCCGAGACCTTGTAGCTGTTGTAGGTGAAGGGGCCCTCTCAGATCGAGATCGGGTATATTTGAACTTCATAGAAACGTTTGAAGCACAATTCCTTAATCAGGGTGAATTCGAAGAACGAACTATTGAACAAACCCTTGATTTGGGTTGGGAAATGCTCTCAACGTTTCCTGAACGTGAACTTAAACGGATTGACCCTGAGACTATTGAAAAGGCAAAAACTCAACATCAATACCGGTATTCTCCACATGTATCAGAAGGCAACTGACTAATTACCATAGAGAACTTAGAATCGGAAATTATTATAGGCTAATTCTTCTAGTTTCACACAATCTATTGCGACCGTGGTCTAGTGGTTAGGATTTAGGCCTCCCATAGATGGAATTTCACACCAATCTGGAGAACGCCTATAGCCCGGGTTCAAAGGTTCAACTTATGCGAAAGTTGGATGGAAAGTCCCGGCGGTCGCACCACTCCCCTTTTTAAGGACGAAAACCAAGAATCATAATGGAGACTGGCTGTGAAGACCTGACCCTTAAGACCTAATTCAAGCTATTAGGGATGAGAAGGATCTTGAGTACTGAGCCGTTCTCCGCCTTTTCAAATACTCATATTCTAACTGAATCACTATAATCTTTGAATATCGTCATGTACAAGCAATCTTGTCGAGCGATAGTCATTGATTCTGGTTGTATCCGTTCTTTTGTGAAAGTAACTGGTGCCCCTCGAATTAACACAATGGGTACTTGTTCATTGGCTTCACCGAATAATAGTTGAGCCGCCGACGCAAGATTGTCAGCTATTGCTGAGCGAGTTATACGTAGTGGTGTACCATACAAATCAGGAACCCCACGAAAATCTTTGACCGGTTCAATCCCAGCG
>JABXGY010000238.1 GCA_016550395.1 archaeon
AAAGTCTCTACATGCCGAAGGGGAACCACCATCACATGTCCAGGATTGAAAGGAAACATGTTCAAGATAACCATGAAGTCATCATCACGATATGCAATTTTGGTGATGACATGTGGGTCGCCTTTGATAATGGCACAAAAAATACAGGGAATTTCGGTCCTTTCCTTACCTTCAATGTAAGCTAGTTTGTGTGGAGCAGCAATGTAATCTCGAAAAGGCACGGTGATTCTGCCTCCATACTCATACGTATGTTTTGGCTTTAATTCAAAGAAGACTAGAACGCAATTAATACTTCCGTTTAGTTCCTTAATACAGCTCAAGTATAGTTGTTAGCCACCATGTCGGTGGATTTCATCTTCAAGCCCACGAATCGCCGCTTTTAACCTAAGCCGCTCTTCAACGAATGCGTCACCTGAAATCTTTTCTTCCCGGAATTTACTGTCTAATGCCGTAAGCTCTGCATTAAGCTTCTTGATACGTTGGCGCATCTGATCAACATAACTCACTGTGCGTCCTTCAGCACCAGCTTCAAGTTCAGCAGGGGTATAAGCAGCTTTAATAACTCCATCATCGATTCGAAGAATCCGTTCAGTGGCAGCTGCTACTAGAGGATTGTGGGTGACGAGGATGGTGGTTTTGTTATACTTCTGGTTAATATTTACCAAGAAATCAACTATTACCTGGGACGTTTCAGAGTCCAACTCACCTGTGGGTTCATCAGCCAAGATGATTGGTGGATCATTCGCTAACGCTGCAGCAATGGCTACACGTTGTTGCTCTCCTCCACTGAGTTCATCCGGTTTGTGTTTCGCACGGTCAGTCAATTGGACCGTATCTAAGAGTTCATCAATACGTTGCCGTCGATCTCCACGTGGAACTTGATTTACAATCATCGGAAGTGCGATGTTTTCGGCAGCACTCAGGGTTGGCACAAGGTTTAGCGTTTGAAAGATATGACCAACGACACGGCGTCGATACATAACTAGTTGTCTTCGATCTAGAAAGGTTACATCAACATCGCCTACCGTTGCATCGCCCGCTGTAGCACGGTCTAATCCGCCAAGGATATTTAACAACGTAGTTTTTCCAGATCCTGAAGGACCCATCACTGAAACTAATTCACCTTCGCGAATACTCATATTCAGTCCACGCAGAGCACGAACTTCAATAGGACCCATGCGGTAAACGCGGACTAAATCCTTAACTTCAATATATGCCATTTCATTTCACCTCAAGACTGAAAGATCATATCGGGCAACACGAGCCTCAATAAGAATCGGAACAATGGTTGTCAAAATCAGGAGACCCACCATGGTTCCCACTTGTAAAGCAATTGGGATAAGAAACGCGGGTGGGAAAAAGAGTGGTGTAAGGAGTTGTGGAATGTAGGTTACTGTGCCACTACTCACAAGTCCATAATAGATAATCACCCCAACGATAAATCCAATAGTGATTGCAAATACAATCATCGTCAGAATTTCTGCCATTAGAATAATTACCGTTTGAGAGTAGGTCATACCCCGTGCACTCATCAAAGCAGTCGTGGTACGCCGTTCTCGAAGTGTGAGAAAGATTATCACCAATGTACCAATCGATGCTAACAGGAAGGAGAAAGCCACCCCCAATTGCATCATGTTTGTAGTTGAGCTTAGAAGAACATTAGCATTATACTCTTCGATTCGAGTTGGTGCGGATTCGACGTTAACAACATCCTCGAGAGCTTGAATAGCTTGGATGACTTCCATATTATATGCAGGTGAGTCAAGAGATACCAATATGTGCCCGGTCGAAGACGATATTTCAGAAGAATGCTCCTCCATTAGTTCAACTGGTACATAAGACCAAGTTTCTTCTGCCTGCCACTGGCTACCCCATCCCCATGGATCTTGAACCAGTTTTGGTTCAGGTCCCATATAACCAACAATAGTAAGTGGATAATAGGTTCCACTTGGTGAAAATTGAACTGAAATCTGATTACCAATATTAAGGTTAAATAACATCGCATGGATTTTTTCAAGGATAATAGTATCATTATTCGCAGCCAGGGCATCAAAGGCCACCATAGCAGGAACACCTAAAATCCATGTCTGCTCCCAATATGCCACTCCCAACCAATCACTCACATTAATCGCACGTACGTCAATATTACCTTCGATTCTGCTTATAGTAAATGTGAATTGGCCCGCTGCTCCACGCACTCCTTCGATGCTTCGAATCGTCGGTAATAAATCACTCACATTCTCAGGAAGATTTACGATTACATCAAGATCAGCTCCAACCTGAGTATAAGCGTCCCTAATCGCGAGATCTTGACTAGTTCCTAAAATTCCAATTGTCTGAACGCCATATCCCACGAGAAGCGCAGTTATGAAAATTATGGCTGCTGTTCGAGCTGGCCTTCGACTTATATTATGAGAAGCCAATCCTCCTAATTCACCGAGTATACGACTGATGAAACGTTCTAAGTAGCGATAGAAGCTGGGCCAACCTTTGATGATAATGGTTGTTAGACCCCAAAGGAATAGGAGGGGAGCCCAAAATGTAATGAATGCATCAAAGATGACCCAATACGCCACAAGAGAGGCCATAATAGGATTCGTGAAGATTACGTCAAGGAGAATTTCCGAGACGTTAATACCCAATAACCAGATGACGAGTTTGTAACAACCTAATATAAGCGCCGTCCAGGCAAGCATTCTCGGATAACTTGTACGCATAGAGGTTAGTCCAGATGAACTTGTAGACTCTCCTGCCAAGGTATATTCCTTGATCGCGTCTACTGTCGATATTTTCGCAGCTTTTCGAGCAGGTAAATACGAGGCAAACACAGCAAGGATGACACCGAATATGATGGTGATAAAGATAGTATCAAACCCGATGCCCGTGGTTAGCATTG